>NZ_CBFHAZ010000020.1:0-71594 GCF_965653655.1 Pseudomonas onubensis
GTGTCAGTCAATTCATCTGTTACTGACCCACCGCATTCGCGAGCAAGCCCGCTCCCACAGTTGACCGCATGCGGTTTTGAATATGAGGTCGGCTGCGGATTTGCATGCACTGAAGATGAGCTCCCACCTTTGATCGAGTACGGTTCTATTTCACACCTGTGAAAGCTTGTGCGATCTCATCACATATCACTTTTTCACGCTGCCCCACCGCCTACTATCCAGTCCTGGCGCCCCCCCTTCACATGGACTGAACAATAATGATCAACCGACCCGAGAAACCCGCCGTTCCACGCGTAGCGCAACCCCAGGCACCGGAACATGTCTTCAACGCGCTGCTCAACCAAGCCAGAACCATGGCGGCCGCCGGGTCAGGCGATAAAACCTTCAAGCCCAAAGTGCTCGCCGCTCACCCCGGCGAAAGCTTGAAAACCCCCAGCGAAATCAAACCCGAGGACTACAAGGACGTCACCGCCCTGCCCGCCAAGCTCGACATCGACACCCTCAAGATAATCTCGGAAGACAAAGACACCGGCGTCATCTACTTCGAACAAAACGGCAGCAAACTCAAGATCACCCGCGAAAACGCGGAAAAGGTTCAGGAAGGCTTCGACACCCTCAAAGGCCTGCACTTCGGTCACGCCGTAGCGCCGGTCAACCAAGGTGGCCCAGACGCAGGCACGCCCCTGTACGAGCTGCTGCACACCCTCGCCGAAACCCAAGGCACGCCCGCCGGCAAAGCCATCCGCGAAGCCCTGAGCAACCCCGACCAGCAACTGCTGCGCGAAGACGACCCTGGCGTGCGCCTGGCCAATATCAAATCAGTCGGCGAAGCCCACAACGGCGTGGTCAACGTCAGCCTGGAAAACGGCCAGACCCTGGTGATAGCCGAGGCACTCACGCCGCAAGCCTTCGCCAGCTACACCAGCGCCGGCGTGACCAAACAAGCCCTCAACGATGGCAAATCCAAAGGTTATGAAGAAGTCACCAGCCTGCCCGGCGACCTGGATTTCAGTCAGCTCAAGGTCGTGTCCGAAGACCCGAAATCCGGGGTCATTCTGTTCGAACACCAAGGCAAGAAATACATGATCAGCCAGTCCGAGGCCGCTCTGCCGCAGCCCGGCGCCGATCTCAGTAACCCCAGCCCGAATGCCGGCACCAGTTTCTACAACTTCCTGCATGCCGTGCACGCCAGCGAAGGCTCGCAAGCGTTCGACTACATCAAGAACGCCCAGTCCCTGCCCGGCCAGGAACTGCTACGCAAGGACGAAGCCAGCCTCAAGCTCACCGACATCAGCAAAGTCGACGTGCCCATGGACGGTATCCTGGTGGTCAACCAGGCCGACGGCAAACTACTGGTGGTGTCCAAGGACATCACTCCCGAAGCCTTCGCCGCCTACGCCAGCAAGGGCCAGAGCCTGGCCGGGATCGAAAAAGCCAAGGGCGACGGCTACAGCCTCGCCGGCCCAGACGCCTACCTGGCCTCCACCGAAGACATCATGAGCGTCGGTGGCGTCGGCGATTACGGCCCCGGCCTGATCGCGTTCACCCAGCACAAACCGGGCGGTGCCGAAGAGAAAATCGTGGTGAGTGAAGACACCAACCCGCAGATGTTCGAGCAAATCTCCGGCTACCGCACCGACATCGCGCAGCAGACCACCGATGTCGACAAGCTGCGCGCCGACAACGGCCTGCCGCCGCTCAAGGACGTTTCCGTCGACAGCCTCGCCACTACCGAAAAAGATGAAAGCGGCAACCCGCTGTCGGTGCAGGACCTGTCGATGAAAACCCTGGTGGACAGCTACCGCGCCGGAGTCAAGGACGGCAGCATCGGCAAGGACGACCCACGCGCCAAGTTCCTGCGTGCCGTGGAGGCCAAAAGCATGGCCGACAACGGCATGTCGATTATTCCCGAGCACGGTTTCACCAACCAGGGCACCGCCACCCCGCCGATAGACGTGACTTCCCGGGATGTGCGCGACAACATCCTGGACACCAAGGCCATCGACAAGAGCATCAGCGAGCTGCTCGGCGACTCGACCATTCAGGCCGATATCAAGGCCAACCACGACGCCGCGCTGGGCAAGGTCGACGGTGGCCAGGCCAAGGTCGATGAGGTCCACCAGAAGCTGGTCGACAGCACCTCGTCAGAAAACTTCACCAAGTACATCAAAGCCCTGCAAGACGACGGCAAGACCGAGCTGGCCACCCAGGAAATCCAGACCGCCTACACCGCCCTGGCGGATATGGACCCGGCCAAAGCCGATAACTTCCTGCAAAACCTGCAGATCGACGGCTATACCGATTCCGTTGAAAAGCTGATGGATGACCCGAGCAAAATCAGCGACGACAACACCGCACTCGCCACCACCGACAACACCATGGCCATCCTGTCGATGCTCAAGGGCAGCGCCGACGGCCTGCCACGCCAGGCGCTGGGGGTGTATTCCAAGTTCGTCGACCAGTTGCTCAAGGACAAGGGCGCCGCCGCCGACTTCGGCAAGGCGATGGTCTCGCTGGGCGACACCTGGCAAAAAAACGGCGTGATCAGCTTCAGCGATATCGAGCACGCGGTCAGCAAGGAAATCATGCCGAGCCTCAGCGAAGCCAACCGCAGCTCGTTTGTGAAGAACCTGACCTTCCTCAAGGACAATGGCGTACTGGGCTCGGTCGGTGGCGCCATCGGCATGGGCCGCATCGTCTACCAACTCGCCGGCCAGGGCGGCAAGCTGGCCGACACGCCGATGAAGCGCCTGGGCATCGCCAACGATTTCCTCGGTTTCCTTGGCACCGGCTCGCACTTCGCCACCTTGGGCCTGAAGGTCTATGACAAGTTACGCGGCACCAACGCCTACAAACTCATGGGTTTTGACCGTTCCCTGCCCGACCTGTGGGCCAAGCCCGGCGAGGGTTACCACGCCTTGCCCAAAGACGCCGAGGCGATCCAGAAGAAGTACTTCGACATCGTTGACCAGGCCATGGACGACGGCAAGGACGTGGGCAAGGTGCTCAACAGCGGCGGCTGGAGCGATGAAGGCGCCAAGCACGTGCAGGAAGGCATTGAAAAAGGCATCGCCAGCCGTGGCGGCGTGGCCGGCGCCGGGTTTGGCGCCAAGTTTGCCAGCAGTGCCATCAAGGTCATCGGCATGGCCACCGACGTCGCAGGCGGCGTGATCAGCGTGGTACAGGCGGCCTTCACCTTGCGTGATGGTGTGCGCGAAAAAGACCCGATCAAAATTGCCTCCGGCTCACTGTCCATGGCCGGCGGTGTCAGCAGCCTGGTGGCCGCTGGCGGCGGTGTGCTGACGACGCTCGGCGTGACCGGGCGCATTATTCCTTTCCTGGGGCCGGTAGGTTTCCTGATCTCAGGGGCGCTGTCATTTGTCGGCGCGATTCTGAGCACCATCCAGACCCACAAGCTGCACAAGATCTCGATGCAGAACTGGGACCAGATCCAGGACTTCAAACAGGACGGCCTGCTCAAGCCCAATGGCGATGAAGCCTATGTGTGGCTGCAGACGTACCTGTCCGACTGGGGCCAGCGCGATGCGCCGCAGGACCAGAGTATTTTCGACTTCCGCAAGGGCGAATGGGATGCCCGTGCAACCATTCACGGCGGCGATCACCAGCGTGACCATGCGGACTATATCGGCGACGGCAATAACCGCAGGTCAGAGGACTTCAAGTACTCGCTCAAACCGTCGGAGTGGACCAATGACAACCACGACATCATCTGGCGGGTGGGTGATGGCTATGGCGGTGAGTATCACGATGTAGACAACGGCTGACCCCCTGATGATCGTTCCCACGCTCTGCGTGGGAATGCAGCCCAGGACGCTCCGCGTCCACCCGTGCAATCGTGACGCGGAGCGTCACAGGAGGCGTTCCCACGCAGAGCGTGGGAACGATCAGAACGATCAGCGATCAGATCAGGCGGGCCGCGACCAGCCAATCCGCCACGGCCTGGAATGAAGCATCCGGCACCGGGTCGCCGGGTACGGTTCTGCGCGCAATCTCGGCCGCCAAGGCCCGGTCCGGCGCATGCGGGATGCCTAAATCGTAAGCCTCCTGCAACATCAGCAACGCCTCCTCCGGCGCCGCCCGGCACACAATCACTGGCACCGGCGTTTCACCGCGCACATACCGCACGCCAATCACCCAGCCATCGGTAGTGCCGATCATCATCGACGCTCGGCCCAACCCCAGTTTGGTCGCCAACGCCTGCATTTCATTGCGCTGGCGCCGGCGCTCGCTCTTGATCAGCGGGTCGCCGTCGATGTCCTTGCGTTCGCGTTTGGTTTCGCTGCGGGTCATTTTCATGTCGCGGCCGAACAGCCAGCGCTGCATCAGCACGTCCACCGCGCCCACGGTGATAAAGGCGCACAGCACGGTAAATACCAGCGGTTTGAGCACCAGGAAAAACGTCGATTCCATGCATTCGGCGCCACAGCGCGAAGACTCCATCAGCGCCTGCAGCGCATGCTTGCCGACCACATAGAAGGCAATCGCCAACACATGCACCTTGACCAGGCCTTTGATGAATTCCACCAGGTTGCGCAGCGCAAAGATCTTCTTCATGCCCTCCGCCGGGTTGATGCGTTTGAACTCGGGCTTGATCGGGTCCACCGAAAACACAAAGCCGCGCATGGTGATGACATTGGTCAGGATCACCACACCGGTGGTCACCGCCATCACCGGCAAAGTAATACCGATGATCAACTGCTCGGCATGGTCCAGCACCCGTGGCCACACCGTGGCAAACGGTTCGATATAGATCTGCGCGGTCAGGTCGATCAGCGCCGTCACCTGGGCCATGGCCCGTGGCGCCAGGATCGAGATGCACAGGGTGCAGAACAGAATGACCATGCCCGACACCAGGTCCTGGCTCTTGGCGACCTGGCCTTTCTTGCGCGCGTCGCTGAGCTTTTTGTCCGTGGCCGGCTGGGATTTCTCTTCGCTGGTATCGGCCATGGGCTACTCCATGCCCGCCAGGGTTTTAAGCAGCTCGACGGTGCCACGGAACTCGGCCAGTTGGTCGAGCATCAGCGGGATCAAAAAGCCGATGTAAATCACCATCAGGATCGAGAAAAACAGGTTTTTCACCGGCAACGACAAATCGAAAATATGCAGGTTCGGCGCCATCCGCGACAGGTACGCGAGCATCAAGTCGGTGACCAGCAACGCGATCAGCAACGGCGAGACCATCAGCACGCCAACCCGCATGATCTGGTCGAGGATCGACAGCACCGCCAGCAACGCGGAGCTTGCAAACACTGGGGTAAACGAAGTGACCGGCCATAACTGATAGCTGTGGTAGTAGCCGTCGACCATCAGGATAAAACCGCCGGACATAAAGAACAGCGTGATCAGCATCACCGTGAGCAAGGTTGACATCACGCTCGATTCCCCGGTGGACAGCGGGTCCACCAGTTGCGCCATGGTCGAGCCGCGTTGCAGGTCGACCAACTCCCCCGCCACTTCCGCCGCCCAGAACGGAATGCCGAACAGCAAGCCGATAAGGATCCCGATCAAGAACTCCTTGATCAGCAAGCCGGCGATAAACACGCTGCCGTGTTCGGGCATGTGGGTCAGCGCATCGAACACCGGAAAGAACATCGGGATGGAAATCGCCACGGCCACACAGCCGCGAATCATGCCGGTGAGGCCCAGGCGGTTGAATGCCGGGGTGATCACCACCACGCCCATGGCCCGGCAGGCGGCGAGCGAGGCCGAACTGATTACCGGGTAGGCGACTTCCAGGAACTGCGCGGTCAGGCTGGCATCCATGGGCGGTCAGCGCGTCCACATCGGGAAGTTGTCCAGCACCTGGCCACCCAGTTCCGCGACTTGCCCGGCCAATACCGGGCCGAGAAACACGATGGTCAGCAGTACCGCCACCAGCTTCACCACCTGCGGCAGGGTCTGGTCCTGAATCTGCGTCAGCGCCTGGAACAGCCCCACGCTCAAACCCACGATAATCGCCACACCCAGCGCCGGCGCCGAGAGCATCAGCACGGTCATCAGTGCCTGTTTCATCAATGACAGGAAAACATCCTGGCCCATGGGTCGCGCCTCAGCCGTAACTTAGAATCAAACCGTGCATCAAGCGCGACCAGCCGCTCAAGGACACGAATAAAAAGATCTTCAGCGGAATCGAAATCAGGTTCGGCGAAACCATCGACATGCCCATCGCCATCAGCACGTTGGACACCAACAAGTCCACGACCAGGAACGGGATATAGAGTAAAAAGCCGATCTCGAAGGCCCGCGTCAGCTCCGAACTGACGAACGCCGGAATCAACACCACCAGGTCATCATCGCGCAGGTCGGCCCGCGCCTCCGGCGACCAGATGGTCTCGGTGGCCTGCACAAAAAAGCCGCGCTCGGACTCGTTCGCAAAACGCTTCAAGTGCGCCTGCAACGGCGGGCGCAGTGCATCGCCCAGGTCCTTGAGTTGCTCCACATGTTCGATGTTGAGGTCGCGGCCCTCCACTTGCCGGTACATGTCGCCAATCAACGGCGTGGTCACGTACACCGACAGGATCAGCGCGATGCCGTACAGCACCAGGTTCGGCGGGGTCTGTTGCACCCCGAGGGCATTGCGGATCAGGAACAACACCACCGAGATCTTCATGAAACCGGTGAGTGTCACCACCGCCAACGGGATCAACCCGATCGTCGCAACAACCAGGATGATCTCGATCAGGTTGGGTTGATAACCGGTCATGGGGTGGCAAAACTCAGCAGGCGCACACCCAGGCCGTCACCGATTTTCACCAGTTGGCCCTGGCCGACGCGGCGCCCGTTGACCATCAGATCAACGCTGTCCACGCCAGGTGTATTGAGCTGCAACAAGCTGCCGGCGCCCAATTCACGCAATTGCGCCAGGGTCAGCTCCAGGCTGCCGACCTGGCACACCAGTTTGAGCGGTAGATCATCCAGGGCCGCAGCCGCATCAACGTCAGTCATCGTGTTCTCCATGTGCAAAAGAGGCGCTTGCAAGGCTTCCTGCAAGCGCAAGACTTCACCCTGGTATTGGCAGCGGGCCTGCAAACGGCCCGCCAGCTCCAGCAGCAAACCCGGGCCGGGTTCGAGCATCAGCACATCGCCGGGGCGCAAACTGCGCAGCTCTCCGAGGCTCAAGTGCTGCTGCCCGGCCACCACGGCCAGGGTCTGGCGCAGGTCGGGCAATGGGTCCGGTTCAAGCTGCGCGTGTTGATCCAGCAACTGCGCCAACAGCACGGCGGCGCCTTCGCTCAGGTCCAGTTGCGCGTGCATGGTGGGCTGGTTGCCGAAGGTCAATGCCAGCGCCAGGTGCAGCGCATAAGGCTGTTGGTCTTGCGGCGCTTCGAGCAATTGCAGCGGCTGGGCCAGCAGCGGTTCGAGACGCTCGATCAGGTCCAGTACCGCCAGTTCCAGCAGCAATGCACGCGGCAGCGCCGGCAGCAGCTGCACATCAAACTGCAACGCCAGCGGCACCAACACTTGTTCCAATGCCGCCGCCGACAGCCGCAGGCGCACCGGCGCGCGACCGAGCAACAGCAGCACTTCGCGTGCCGCATCAAGCGGCTGCGGTTCAGCGGCCCAGCTCACGCGCAGGTCTTGCCCGGCGCAACGGCCCTGCCAGGCGTGGCGCCGCCGATGCAGTTGGTTATGCAGCGCCAGCAAGGCCGGGTCGTAGTGCGTCAACCAGGGCGACAGCGGATCGGCAAGGGCTGCGATCATGTGCCGGTGCCTTCGTCGCGCAGTTCACCGACCCGGCGCTCATCACTTTCGCGCCCCTCCAGCAGGCTCTGCCAGGCATCGGATTGGCGCTGGCGGCTCAGGCGTTCCTGGCGGAACAGGTCGCGCTCACGCTCCTGGCTTTGCAGGGTGGTGGACACGTGGGTCACGTCGTTTTCCAGCTGTTGCTGGTCATCCGACAGCCCGCGCAAACGGTCCTGGGCTGCCTGCCAACTGGCCACCGAAAGGCCCTCGGTGAGCGAGGCGTACACCTGACGGGCTTCCTCGGCAATCGCCTCACGGTGCAGGCGCAGTTGCTCCTTGGCATCGGTCAACACGCCATGGGTCTGCTCGCAGCGCTGTTGCTGTGCGGCCAGTTGGCTGGCGGCGCGTTGTTCGCGCAGCACCCGCAAGGTTTGCAGGGTGCGAAGTTGGTCGGTTTTCATTGGGCGTTCTCCTTTCTAATGCCGGCAACCACCGCTTTCAGATCAACGAAGATCCACTGTGGGAGCTGGCTTGCCTGCGATAGCGGTGTATCAATCACAAAAGGGCTGGCTGACCCACCGCCATCGCAGGCAAGCCAGCTCCCACAGGGTTTTGCGTGTATCTCCATTGCGTTGTTCATGCCAACACCTGGCGCATGCGCATCAGGGTCTGTTCCAGATTGCTGGGTTCACCGGCGTTCTGGCGCAAAAAGGCTTCGATGGCGGCGTGGCGTGCAATGGCTTCATCCGCCAGCGGGTCGCTGCCAGCGGAGTATTCGCCCACGCGGATCAGCATTTCGATCTCGCCGTAGCGCGCCATCAGCTCGCGGATGCGCATGGCCAGGCGTTTGTGTTCCTCACCGGCGACCTGCTCCATCAAGCGGCTGCGACTGCGCAGCACGTCCACCGCCGGGAAGTAATTGCGCTGGGCCAATTCGGCGCTCAGGGCGATATGCCCGTCGAGGATCGAACGTGCTTCTTCGGCCACCGGGTCGCTGGCCGCGTCGCCTTCGGTGAGCACGGTGTACAGCGCGGTAATGCTGCCGGTAGGGCCGGGGCCGGCGCGTTCAAGCAGGCGCGGCAACGCCGAGAAGAATGACGGCGGGTAACCGCGTCGGGTCGGCGGCTCGCCCACGGCCAGGCCGATTTCGCGCTGGGCGCGGGCAAAACGCGTGAGGCTGTCCATCAGCAGCAATACATTGCGGCCTTGGTCGCGGTGGTATTCGGCCAGGGTGGTGGCGACAAACGCGGCCCGCACACGCTCGGCTGCCGGGCGATCCGAGGTGGCGACCACCGCCACCGTGCGCGCACGCGCCTGGGCATCGAGTTGCACGTCGAGCAACTCGCGCACCTCCCTGCCCCGCTCGCCGATCAGGCCGATCACAATCACATCGGCTTCGCTGTTGCGGATAATGCTGGCGAGCAGCGACGATTTGCCCACGCCAGGCTCGCCAAAAATGCCCATGCGTTGGCCCTGGGCCAGGGTCAGCAAGCCGTCGATGGAGCGGATGCCCAAGGCCATGGAGCGCACGATTAACTGCCGCGAAAACGGTGCCGGAGGCTCGGCGTGCAACGGATAACTCTGCAAGGCCAAGGTCGGTGGCAGGCCGTCGCCGTCGAGGAAATCGCCCATGGGGCTGATCACCCGCCCCAACTGCGCATCACCGACCGCCACGCCGAGGGTTTCACCGGTGGCGGTGATCTGCGTGCGGGTCGACAACCCTTCCATCGAGCCGATGGGCGACAGAATCGCCTCGTCACCATCAAAACCAATGACCTCGGCACTCAAGCTGCGGCTGCTGCCGGGGTCACGCAATTGGCACAGCTCGCCAATGCTCGCCCCGGCCACGCTGGCGCGCAGCAGCACGCCGCGAATGCTCAGCACAGTGCCGTGCATCGGTCGCGGGCGTGCCTGGGCCAGGCGCTCAGTCAGGCGTGGCAGCAACTGCTCCAGGTTCATGCCACACCTTCTTCGGCAAAAGGCAGCAGGCTGCGGCGCAGGGTTTGCAATTGCGCGTCCAGGCCCAGTTCCACCGAGCCGGCCGGGCTGCTGAGGCGCGCCTGGCCAGCGCTCAGCTGTTCATCGGCGGCCACTGCAAGTGCCACCCCTTCGAGCTTGAGGCGCTGGCGCAATGCGTCGACCTCGGCGGGTGGCACCCACAGGGTCAGCGCCTGGTCCTGGCGAAACGCGCTCAAGGCTTGGCGGGTGCAGCGCACGACACGCTCAGCGTTGTCCAATTCGCCCAGCACTTCACGCACGATGCCCAACGCCAAGTCGGCCAGCGAAGTCTCCAGGCTGCTCAGGTAGTGCTGCACCTGGGATTGGGTCTGCACCAGTAATTGCGCAACCTGCTCGGCGCCAGCTTGCCGGGCGCTTTCAAAGCCTTCGGCGCGGGCGGCTTGCAGCCATTGGTCGCTGTCGGCCCTGATCTGTTCGGCCTGGTTTTTGGCCGCTTGCAGGAAGGCAAAACCCTCGGTCCACAACGCGGCTTCGTCGGCACGCAAGATGCGCGCAGCAGGACGGCTCGGTAGTTCACTCATGGGGCGATGTCCTCGGCCAGCAGGTACGCAGCAGCGGCCTGGACGATTTCCAGGTCACGCGGCACGCGCGCGCTGTAGCCCTGGGGGAAGTCAAAACGCAAACGCAGCCAGCCTTGCCAGTCGGCGTGCTGGGCCTGCAGCCAGGCGGCGACACAACCATGGCCGTCACGGTCGATGGCTTCGATCAACTCGGCCGGTTCACGCAGCAGATCCGCCGCGCCACCGAGTTGGCGCAGGGCCAGGGCGGCAACAAACACCTCGGCGCCGAGGCCTTCACGCAGTTCATTGACCACCTCGCGGCGGATCTCACGGCTCAAGGTTGCGCCGTGCCAGATAGCCCCGCATAACCTCGACAGGCGCGCAAATTGCGCGGGCGACAGCAGCAACACCGGCAGGTCAGCCGCCAACGGCGTAACCAATTGCTCGATCGGCGCCAACTGATAATGCTTGACCAGCAACTGCTCCAGGCGCGGGCGAAAACGCGCCTGGGCCTGCATGGCCTGCAACACCTCATCCGGCAGCTCGGCAGCAAAACACGCGCCCAGGCTCGGCCCGCGCACAAACTGCAAAGGCTCGGCGATCAGCCCCTGCCAGCGTTCGAACAAACTCATTCACCCTCCTTGAGCACATACAGCGCCTGGGACTGGCGCCGCGCCCACTGCTGGCGGGCCAATACACCAAGGGCGCCGAGCGCGATCAGCAATAAAGTGCCGAACATGAAACGCGCCTGAGGCACGTTGTCTTCGAGCATCCACAAGCCCATAAAGCGCGCCAGCCGGGGTTGTGCCGGGTTCTGGCTGATGGCGACAGCCGCCTTGATCGCCGTGACCGACACGCCTTCGTAGCTCAGCCCGGAAATGCCGTTAGCCACCAGGGTCTTGATCTGCGGGATCAGCGTGTTGATGTCGGTGCCTGGGTCATAGCGCACCAGCACCGAGGCCGACGACGGTGAAATCACGCGTTTGAGCAGGTCGTTGTCGGGCAGCACCACGTGCACGCGCGCGGCGACGATGCCGTCGATCTGCGACACCGAGTGCGAGAGTTCCTCGCTCAGCGCATAGATCATCTGCGCGCGCTCCTGCACTGGCGACGACACCAGGCCATTGCCCTTGAACACTTGGCCCATATTGGAAAAGCTCTGTTGCGGCAGGCCGGCGTTGTCGAGCAAGGTCATGGCTTCGGCGAAGCGCTCCTCGTCGACCACCACTTTGAGCTGGCCGTTGTCCTGGGCCTTGCGTTCCGCCGGGATACCACCGCGCAGCAGCACCGCGACCATGGCGTTGGCATCGCGCTCGCTGAGGTTGGTATAGAGGTCTGTGTTGCACGCTTGCAACAGACTGGCCAGCAGGCCGATCAGCAACAGGCGCAGGGCGCGGTTTGGGCTTGGCATGGCGTTATTGACCCTTGAGCAGCGTGTTGGCGGAACCGGAGATCTGCGTTGCACCGCGCACCACCATCTGGGTTTCGATGGAGTAGTCGAACATCTTGCCCAGGGAGTGGACGATTTGGTCGACCTGCTGCTCGCCGACCTTTTTACCCGGCTCAGCCTGGGGCGAAGCACTCGCCGTGCGGATTTCAGCCTGCGCGGGCGGCGGCGCCGAGGGGTTGTTGGTGAGCAAATCCGCGCGCTCGGAAAACGCCCGCGAACGGTCGATAAAGCTGTTCATGCGCTCCATCAAACCTGAGCCGATCTGATGTGGGCTGGCGCCTTCGGGCATGCCCTTGGCGGTGTTGGCCATGTGTTCGAACAGGTTCTGCGAGGCCCCGGCGGGCCCCGCTCCGGCGGACGGCGGCAAGGCCGTGGCGCCGGCGGCGAGACTGATAGTCATAGGGGCTCCCTACTCGTCGTCGTCATCGGACATGGCGTCGTTCAGCAGTTCCTGCATCTTCGGCATGATGATGAACTGGCCGCCGATGGTGACGGCCTGGGTGATCAACGCATCGTTGAATTTGGCGTCGTCGGCGTCCGAGGTGTCCGCCGGCTTGTCGGCGGCCTTGGCGTTATCCACCGCGGCATTGAACTTGGCTTCAGGGCTGGCGCCACCGGGGGCGAGGTTGCTGTCTACGGCCGTTACGGACATGGTGCTGCTCCTTTACTGGGTTGGGGTTTCGGTACTGACTTGCGCGCCGCGAAACACCCGCACACCGCGCTCGCGCGCCACCGGGGCGGCCACGGCCTGGGGTTGCAGGTGATCGACATGCTGTTGCACCAGCGCCAGGTACGGCGGCGGCCCGGACACGAACACTTCATCGCCCTCGGGGCCGTTGCGCATCGACAGCTGCTGGCCGAACACATCGAGGGTGTCGAGGTAAGCCTGCAACTGGTCGAGGTTCAGTGCGCTGGCCTTGAACAGTTTTGTGCCGATCTCATCGTTGGCGTTGAGGTACAGAAGGTTGCCGTCGAAGTACCAGGTCAGGCCGTTGGTGCTGCACAGGGTTTGCAGGAACTCACCGGCGGTGGCCGCACGAATCGTGCTGCGAGCCTTGCCGCGCACCTTGTCCGAGAGCACCACGGGGATGTCGAGGTTGTGGCCGAACTCTTCCAGTGCGCCGCGCACATCCTGGTCGACCAGCACGTAGGCATAGGGTTTGGAAAACCATTCGGGCGCTTCGGCGGCGTGAGCAAAACTGGCGCCGAACAGGCATAGGATGGCCATCAAAAATATGCTTACATGGCCTGCGCCTTCGCCCGACGAGTTGTGACGATGACCAAGAATTTCCTGCTTGCCAGTACCCTGCTGTTGGCTGCCTGCTCCAGCAAACCTGCGACCGATTCCGACAAGTCCCTGCAACTGGCTAACGACCTGAGCAAGCGCGGCGACTACGCCAGCGCGGCTGCGCTGTACGAGCGCGCCACCCAGCAACCCGGCGCCGGCATCGACCTGTGGCTCAAGCTCGGCCAGGCCAGGCTCGACGCCAAGGACGCGCTGGGCGCCGAGCGCGCCTTCCAGCAAGCCCTGGGCCTGGACGCCCGCAACGCCGACGCGCTGCTCGGCCTGGGCACCGCGCAGTTGCAACTGGGCAAGACCCAACGCGCCGTCACGGCGCTGGGCCAGGCCGCCGAGATCAACCACCTGCCGGCCGCCTACACACGCCTGGGCATCGCACAGGTCTTGAACGGCCAGGCCGTCGCCGCACAAACCGCCTTCGCCCAAAGCCTCAGCCTGCAACCCGACAACCTCGACAGCCGCTGCAACCTGGCCCTGGCTTATGCACTGGGTGGGCAATCGCAACAGGCGCTGGACACCATCGCCCCCGTCACCCAATCGCCCCGCGCCTTGCCACGGCATCAGCGCAATGAGCTGCTGGTGATGGTGTTGGCGGGGTATGAACAAAAGATCGCCGGCCTGCCGCTGGATGATATTCCGGCGGCTGAGCGGGCACGGTTGGTGACCGAGGCCAAGCGCATCAAGGCCATCAGTGATCCGGTGGCGCAAGCCAAGGAGCTGGGGTTGGTAGACCCGCGCTGATACGCGACCAACCCGCTTTTGATCTGCTTTTGATGTTGATCTGAGTCGCCCCGTTAACCACGCTGGCCGAACACAGGTATTACGGAGCGGGTAAACCGGCAGGGATGCCGGTTTAGCCGCGCCGGGCCATGGATGGCCCGTCGCGGCGGCCCGCGGAGGAATACCTGTGTTCGGGCACACCGAGCCTAAGCGAGGTGCCGAGTGGTGGGGCGAAGACCTTTTGCTTACTTTTGGGTCTTTCCAAAAGTGAGCCGCTGTAAGAGCGGAACCATAAGTGGCCGTTACTACAACAACGGATATGTACGCCGACTCACCGCTATCGCAGCGGTGCGGCGATCCGACAAGCCAGCTCCCACAGTTAGACCGGGTAGCTTCAGTTGGGTAGTGGTCGACCATGAGGCCGCTTTCGCGAGCAAGCCCGCTCCCACATTGGGGCCTCATTGCTGGCCTCCTGCAGCGCCGGCCTTGGCTTCCTGCTGATCCTTGCGCCGCTGCAACTGCTCACGATCAAACCCTTCGATATACACCTGCGCCGCCCGGCCTACCGGCGCGGCCATCGCTGGCCCGGTAGCGCGGCCCTGAGTCAGATCCTGCTTGCGCTCGACCATCTGCATCAAATTCAAGTTGTTCGCACATCCCAACGGCAAGGTCGGCTTGAAGTCTTCATCCAACCCAATCTCATCCTTGGCCGCTGGCTGCTGGCACTGGCTCGGCAAGCCATCGGCGCGGTACTCGGGCGAGTAATACGTCGGCGCCAAATGGGTCTTGCAGCCCATCAGCGCCAAGGGCAACAGCATCAACACACGCAAAGCAGTCATGGCAGGCCCCCTCATCAATTCATGTAAAAGCCGAACGCCCCACCGCTGCGCGGTCCGCTGGCTGCGGCGGTCGTTGGTAAGGCGTCCAGGGGCGTGGCAAGACCGCGACCGCGCACCGGCTCAACCAGGTACGGCGTAATCAGGATCACCAGTTCGGTTTCATTGCGTTGGAAGCGCTTGGAGCGAAACAGATTGCCGAGGATCGGCAGGTCGCCCAGCAATGGCAGCTTCTCGATGTCCTGGCTGCTCTCACGCTGGAACAGCCCGGCAATGGCGAACGTCTGCCCACTGCCGACTTCCACCCGCGTGTCGGCGCGGCGCACGCTGAAGGACGGCACATGGAAGTTGCCGAAATCCACCGTACCGCCGCTGACCACGCTGCTGACTTCCGGGCGCACTTGCAGGGCGATGCGCCCGTTAGGCAGCAAGGTCGGGTTGAACAGCAGCGACACGCCGAAGGATTTGTATTCGATGCCCACCAGGTCACGGTTGACCGGCACCGGAATCGCCACTTCGCCACCGGCGAGAAAGCTCGCGGTCTGGCCGGTCATGGCGGTGATGTTCGGCTCGGCCAGAATCTGCAAGATGCCATTGGCCTGGAGCGCATCGAGCATGCCGTCGATATTCACATTGCCGGAGCCGGTGCCCGCTGTCGCCAAGCCACCGGCCGTCGCCGCCGCCAATGGGCCACCCGTGATCAGGCCGAAGGAAAACGTGCCGTTATTGAACATCGCGTTCCAGTTCACGCCGTAGTGCAGCAGCTCGGAACGCGACACTTCGGCAAAGCGCACCCGCAGGTTCACCTGGGCGGCACCGGCATATTCGGTGGTGTTGATCGCGCTCTGGAAGCCTTGGCCCTGAGGGTTGAGCAGCGCATTGAGGTCGGTGGCCTCGGCCACCGAACCGAGCGTGCCCTTGGCGATCAGGCGGTTGCCTGCGCCGCTGATCTGCGCGCCATTGCCGGGGTGCAGCGTCTGCATCGGCGTGGTCACTGCCTGGCTGTCACTGCTGACCGAAAGCGTCAGGCTGGCCAGTTGTTTGCCGTCGTTGCCCAGGGCGATCAGGCTGGTGTTGCCCGGCGCCTTGCCGAAGATATAGATCGTGCCGGGCGACACCACTTGCAGGTCGGCCACATTCGGTTCGGCCACCAGCACCGAATCCACCGGCGCAACGAAATGCAGAATGCGCCCTTCACCGGACGCCAGGTTGATCGAGCCGCCAACGCCTCGGCCAATTTCCTGAGCCTGACTGGCACACGCGATCAAAGCGAGCAACAACACACAAAAACGCATCATGAGGCAGACGCCAGGGGAGTGACGGAAGCCGCAGCAGGCGCGCGGCGATTGGAAATATCGGTGAGGCTGATGGTCACCAGCGCTTGCAGGTTGTACTCGGTGGCCAACTCGCGGAACGACAGCACCGCCAGCTCCAACTCGCCGCGCAGCACCAGCCGGCGCAAACTGCGGCGCAGTTCCGGGTGCACCAGCAACACGGCGCTGTTGGCCTCACGGGTGTTCTCGCAGGCCTGACGCAGTTGCGCGAGCAAGGCGCGGCTGACTTCTTCGGGGATCAACTCACGCTGCGGCTCCTGGCGACGCAAGGACGCACGCAGCTGGTCTTCCAGGCCCGGCGCCAATACCAGTGCGCCGATCACCCGGTTACGGTCGGCGTATTGATGACTGATCTGGCGCGCCAGCGCGGCACGCAAATGCTCAGCCAGGCGCCCGGCGTCGGTTTCACGCGCGCCCCACTCCACCATGGCTTCGAGCAAGGCGCGCTGGTTGCGAATCGACACGCCTTCGCCGACCAATAAGCGCAGGGTTTCGGCCACGCGTTGCAGCGGCACCAGGCGCAGGGCCTCTTTGACCAGCTCGCCGTAAGTGGCTTCGGTGCGTTCGAGCAACAGGCGGGTTTCCTGGATGCCGAGAAAGTCCGCGGCATAGCGGCGCAGGCTGCGTTCGAGCACACCGCGCAGCACTTCGTCAGGCAGCAAAAAGCCGATGCCGGCATTGCGCAACGCGTCTTCGTGCTGACGTTCGATCCAGTGCGCAGTGCGGCCATTGAGCGGCGAATCGGCTTGCACGGTGGCGATATCGAGCAACTGCACATGCACCGGGTCGTCCTGCAACAACAGGCAGTTGATCGGCAGTTCGCCCTCACTCACCGGCACGCCTTCCAGCGACACGCGAAAACTGCCCGGCGTGGCCTTGGCTTCCATGTAGATGCCTGGCACCGGCACGTCCACGCCAAGCTCGGTGCGAATGTCGTGACACAGCGCCTCGACACGCTGGCGCAGCAGCTGGCGCGGTGCACTTTGGGATACGCCGCTGCCAAGGGTCAGCAGCACACGGCTGTCGGGTAACAGGTTGTCATCCAGTTCAGCCTGAACCTCGACCACCGCCGGAGCTTCCTCGACCAGCGCTTCGAGTTCAGCCTGGGGTTGACGGGTGTGGCGGCGATACATCAGCAAGGCTGCACCGCCAAAGGCCACGGACAAGCCAATGAATACCCAGGTCGGGAAGCCCGGCAACAGGCTCACGCCGAGCATGATCAACGCCGTCAGGCCCAGTGCGCGGTAGCTGGCGCCCAGTTGCTTGATGATCTCGCTGCCCAGGTCGCCGGCCTCGCCGTCGCTGTTGACGCGCGTCACGACGGTGCCCGCCGCCACCGAAATCAGCAGCGCCGGGATCTGCGCGATCAGGCCGTCACCCACGGTCAGCAGCGAATAGGTGTGCACCGCCACGCCGAACGGCATGTCGCGTTCGAGCATGCCGATCAGCATGCCGCCCAGCAGGTTGACCGCGAGGATCACCAGCCCTGCGATGGCGTCGCCTTTGACAAACTTCATCGCGCCGTCCATTGCGCCGAACATCTGGCTTTCGCGCTCCAGGCGCGAGCGCCGACGGCGGGCTTCGGCCTGGTCGATATCGCCATTGCGCAGGTCGTTGTCGATGCTCATCTGCTTGCCGGGCATGGCGTCCAGGGTGAAACGCGCCGCCACCTCCGCGACGCGCTCGGCGCCCTTGGTGATCACCACAAACTGCGCCACGGTGATGATCAGGAACACCACCATGCCGACTACCACTTGCCCGGCGATCACGAAGTCACCGAACGCCTTGACGATATGCCCTGCGTCACCGTGCAGCAAAATCAGGCGCGTGGTGGTAATCGACAGCGACAAACGAAACAAGGTGCTGAGCAGAATCAGCGGCGGCAGCGCAGAGAACTCCACGGAGTGGCCGATGTAGAAGGCCACGATCAGGATCAGGATGCTCAGGGCAATATTGAGGCCGATCAGCATGTCCACCAGGTAGGTGGGCAGCGGGATGATCATCATCACAATCGCCATCAGCATGAACGCGACGATGATCACGTCGGTGCGCTGCGCGGCCATGCGCGCCACGTTGTTCAGGCGATTGAGCAGGCTCATGGGTTGGCCCTGCGTGCGGCTAAGTAGCGTTTGAAGCACTGGCGCGCTTCGTCCTTGTGCTCGCCGTACCACAACGCACGCGCGCGCAGCAGCAACAGGCTGGCGGACTCGCCTTCCAGCGCCACCAGGCGGTCGAGGGCACCGAGTGCCCGCGTGACATCGCCACTGTCGGTGAACGCCAAGACCAGCGCGCGCAACAGTACGCGGTCGTGGGGCGCGACGCTGACAGCAATCAGCAACATCACCAGGGCGCGCTGGGACTGGCCATTGCGCCGGTACAGCTCGCCTATGCCCTTGAGCAATTGCACGGCGTCCTCGTTGTCGCGGGCCATCAGTCATGCACCTCAGAGCGCTGCTGTTCGAGGTTGCGGCGCATCTCGATCTCTTCGCTGATCAGGTCATGGGCCAGCGCCTTGATCGCGGGCTCGGCGTCCAGGCTCGGCAGAATGTGCTCCATCACATGCTCCAACAGCTCCAGGGAACGGGCGCTGCCGAACAGCAGGGAGTCCACCCCGGCGGCGCTGGTGAGGGCTTCGAGGTCGCTGCGCAGCGAGCGGCGGGTCTGGGTCTTGCGGGTCTTGAGCACCGCCTCGAAGGCAGTGGCCTGGCGTGAATTAACCGGGCGAATGGCTTCGATGGGCGCGCTGCGCACATCACTGGGAATTAACGGGCGGGGTTCGACTTTCATGCCGGGGCCTGTTGATCGTTCCCACGCTCTGCGTGGGCATGCATCCTGTGACGCTCTGCGTCACCTTGCGCAGGGGTCAAGCATTGCGCTGATTTCAGGACGCGGAGCGTCCGGGGCGGCATTACCACGCAGAGCGTGGGAACGATCATGTGTATACGTCCCATAGACCGACTCATAAGGTGAAGGTAAAGCGCTCATCGCCACGGGCGAGGATCACTTGGTTGTTCTCGATGCGTTCCAGCACCCAGTTGTCCGCCAGCGCCGCGCCGGGGTACAGGCGCTTGCCGCTGTCATTGATCACATAGGGGTGGGTGCCGAACCATACGGCCTGGAAGCGCACGCGTGGGCGCGCGGCATCGGCACGCACGGCAACGCGGGGGTTGAGCACGATCTGCTGGCCGTAACGCTGGTCGAAGGCTTGTTGCAGGGCCAGCCATTGAGGCTTTTGTGACTGCTCGAAACTGCCCTCGGCGCTGAGCTGGCCGTTGCTGTTGGTGACGCTCACCGCATCCAGATGGGCGGCTCGCAACTGTTGCTCCAGCCAGGTCTTGGCCTGTTCGCGGGACGGCTGTTTAATCGCTGGCACAGCAACCACTGCCGCCGCCTGCGCCGACGGCGGGTCAATGCGAAAGGCCAGCGCCCCTGCACAGATAAACAACAGCCCAAGCGCGACAATCCAAGGGGTTAATGTGCGCGGGGCTTGGGAGAGTTGTTCAGCCTCTTCAGGCAGCGCCAGGCTCACACCGGCGGCGCCGATGCGCAGTTGCACAGGCAGTCGCGCGCGATGGCCACTGCCCTGGGGAATTCGCATGGTGGCGTTAACCAGCACTTCACCACCCAAGGCTTCGACCGCCACGTGGCCGCCCTCAAAACGCAGGCGCAGGTGCAGGCCGGCGATACCGGGGTCACTGAGCACAAGGTCGGCCGCGAGGTCCGCGCCGATGGTGTAGACAGGCTGATCGAGCACCAGGGAACTGCCCTGGTGCAAACCGGCGGTCACAGTGAGGGTCGGTGCGCCAGACGCGGCCACCGGCCCCAAAGAAATCAAGGCTGTCATGTGTGGGTTTGCCCCCTTGAAAATGTGCAACGGGGTCAAGAATCAGAAGGTAAACGGGCAGCGCCGGCGCCGCCCGTTTGGCAAATCAGTTCTGCGGACGCTGTTTGGTGGCGTCGAGCTCAGCTTTTTTCGCGGTGCTGATTTCGGTGATCTTGGCCGACTTCTCGATAGCCATGTTGAAGGTCGCTTCCATCTTCGCGATAGCGTCGTCGGCGCCGCCGGCTTTTACTGGTGGGACATCAGCCATGTTCATCTCCTTGCATCGATAGGGAAGTTATTCAGTTGCGCAACAGCAAGCTGAAAGTATGCAAACCCGGTAAATGCCCAAAACGTCAGACAGTGAGCTTTCGAACCGTCGTTGGTTTGCATGGGGGCCATACTACTCACGATCAAAACGCCTTCGCTGTGAAAGCTTGTGAAACGTTTCGGCTACAGGGTGTGAAATGTTTGGCTCAACCTGGCATTGAGAAAAACTCATGCGTGTACGCCCGTGGAACTTTTAGCGAAATATTCAAACAGGGCCAAAGCCTTTATTTCCCTGGCTTTGCGCGCGCAGCCTGAAAAGCTATTGAACAAAATTTGACGAATTCATACTGACTAAACGCGTGGCCCATCACGGCTTCGGCGTATTTTTTGTATCGACTTCACATTTTTCGCTAATAGCCTTTTGCCCAACTTGGGAGATATTTCCATTTGTAACAAAAGCGACTTACTCATCGCGTTTTATAGCTCGGCGCGAGCGGCCTTAATGCTCGTGGGCAACTAATTTCCTGCGCCCGATTAGTACAGTTGCACTAATAGCCGAATGTTCAGTGTGCAGGTCCTGATATATGAAACAACTTCCAGGTGAGCATGTATGCCAGCGATCCCAAGTAGTCGTGAGCCTGCCGAAACACCGGGCACAGACGGCTCGCAGAAGAAATTCGAAACCGCGTTGTACACCGCCGTCAACCAGCCGACGTTCGACCCGTCGAAGATCCGTGGCCCATCGATCCCACTGCCCTATCAAAACGTGCAGGCGCCGGTGAATAACAGCATCACCTACACACCGCTGGGCAGCGACAAGCCGGTGACCCTTAAGCAGATCGATAACCCGCGCCTCTACGAAACACTGGTCAACCAGTACAACGCGCAGCAGAACGATGCGAGTTTCGAAAAGAACCTCGGCGACAGTAAAGCGGCCGGCTACACCCAGGCCGATGCGAGCACCGTGGCGCCGGGGCTGGGCAACTACAAGGCCATTGGCAGCCCGACTGAACTGGGCCCTGGCTTGATCCGCTACGAGACCGCCTCGGGTGACAAGGTGGTGGTCAGCCAGAAAGACACGCCGCAGCTGTTCGATCAGGTCAGTGGCGACTTCACCAAGCTGTCGGCGATCAATGCCAGCAGCGCCGAAGGCTATCGCCTGGCCGGTGCCAACGAGAGCATCGACCCAGCCACTGATATCGGCCCGCCCGAGGAAGTCGGGCCAGGGTTGATCCGCTACCAGACCGCGTCCGGCGACAAAGTGATCGTGTCCCAGGACATCACCCCTGCCCTGTACGACCAGGTGGCCAAGCTTTACGCCGGCACCACCGGTGCGGCAGGCGCCTCGGACACCTCGTGGATCGACAACTCGTCGTTCGGCGTGTCCGGCGCCAAGGACTGGAACAGCATCACCGGCAATACCAGCGCAACACCGACCAAAGAACAACTCGACCTGAACCGCCCGCGCGCCGCCGCGCAATTGCTCTCGCAGAACTGGGACGCCTGGGGCTTGCACGGCGCGCCGATCGACTTTGCCAACCCGCCGACCAGCTTGCCGCCCGAGGCCCAGGCCGTGCTCAAGTACGTGGCCAGCAGCCCGAACCTGATGGCTGCGCTGGACAGCGGTGGTCGCGGCAAAGCCGACAATGTGATCACCCATTCCGACGTTGACCATTTCATCAGCAACACCAACAGCGACATAGGCGCGGCGGCGAAGTCCTATGCCAGCTTCATGGGCAGCCACCCAGGCGACCTGGCCCAGGCCAACGCCAAGTCCGCCGCCATCGTGATGGCCAACGAAAGCCTGGTCGCCAGTTCCGGCACCGCCATGCGCCCAGGTGACAACCAGCGCAGCAACGACGGCATGATCCGCCCCGATAACCTGCAAGCCCTGGGCAGTGATTCGGCCTTGAGCAACGAGCTGACCGGCGCTGCCGCGATGTGGTCGCGCCCCGGCATGTTCCGCGCCCTGGAAACCGGCGGTGACAACCCCGCCACCGGCAAATCCGACAACATCGGCACCCGCGATAACATCGGCGCCTGGCTGGAGAAACAGGCGCCGAAAACCGACAGTGACACCCTGACCTTCCTCGACGGCGCCGCCACCCGTGATGCCGTCGCCGGTGTGGACACCTCCAAGCTCACCGCCGATATCCTCGCCAACCCGCAGAACTACACCGGGGAACAAAAAGCCGCGGTGATGGTGCAACTGACCGATGCACAAACGCGCCTGCTGGTCAGCGACTATGTGGGCAATGAAGGCTTGATGGACAAGTACACCTCGCCCAACTGGGGCCTGAACCCCAACGAAGACAAGATCAAGGCGCAGTTGCAAAGCGGCATCGAAACGTTGTCGGCGGACCCGGACGTACAGAACTTCCTGCAGAACAATCGCGGCCCTGCACTCAGCGATATCGTCAGCAGCGACCCGAGCATGAAGGTCGCGATGCAGAACTACGTTGAAGGCGGCATCGAGTCGGGCAAAAACCTTAACGACAACCTCAATGCCAAGGACCAGAACGGCAAGCAGATCGACATGGGCATGGGCCTGCAAAACGCCGCCAACGATGCGACCATCGCCAACCTGGCGCTGGGCGGCAACGGCCATGTGGACCTGACTAAAGTCGCCGCCAATGCAGGCCAGAGCGACGCGATCCTCAGCTACTACAAGAACCAACTGGTGACCGGCAAAGCCTTCACCGATGCGGTGGCCGGCGGCCTGGACCCGACCGTGGCGGCCAGCAGTTTCGCCGCCAGCACCGCGTCGGCCCAGGCCTTTCTCGGTGACAAGGCCACGGCGGATGATGCGGCGACCTTGCAGGTCAACTTCAACGAAAACCTTGGCGATGCGTTGCTCGGCGGTGCCACCACCGACACGCTGAACGTTACGCTTGGCGATGGCAACGGCAACTTCGACGAAGCCAAAGTCACGGCGGCCATCAACGACGCGCAGCAAAAAGACCCCGAGATGTTCACCACCTCCGACGGCGGCAAGATCGACCCGGCGCAGGTGGTGTCGATGCTGCGGTCGGTGTGGGATATCGGCCGCCAGGGCAACAAGATTGCCGACGCCTTGCCCAAGGCCATCGAAGGCATGAAGTTCGGTGATGTCAGCCCGGCGTTCAAGCAGGGCCTGCTGCATATCGGCAGCGCCGTGTTGATGAGCGGCGTGCTGATGGCGCGTTCGGCCAGCGGCAGCACCACCCCGGTGGCGGATGCCAACCGCGTGTCGGCGGGCCTGCAATTTGCCGGGTTGCTGCTCGAAGGCGGGACCAAATATGCCAAGGAAGCCGGCTATGGCGTGACCTGGGTCAACCGCCCGGACGGCGGCACCATTGGCGATTTCCCCGGCAAAGTGCCGGTAGGCAAAGGCCCGCTGTCGCCGCAACAGATCGCCAATATCGGCGCAGCGGGCAAGATCATCGGTTCGGCCGGCGGCATTATCGGCGGTGTGATCGGGATTATCGGCGGCGTCGACTCGTTGAAAAAAGGCGACTACCTCAGCGGCAGTTTCTCGGTGGCCACCGGTGTGCTCGGCACGGGTGCGGCTGTCGCCGGTCTGGTGGAAGCCGGCGCCGGTTTGTACGGGGCCACCGAAATCGGTGCGGTGGCCGGCACCATCAGCGGCATCCTTGGCGGTGCCACGGCGATTCTCGGCGGTATCGGCAGCGCGTTCCTGCCGTTCGCCCTGGCCGATGCCCATGGCAAGGCGCAAGACGCGTTCTACGGGCAACTGGCGCCTGTGCTGCAGCAATACGGCCTCACCGGTGGACCGACGATGGATGGCGATTATCCGTCTGATCCGATCCCGGCGATCAACACCTGACCCTCCCCGGCAGCCCGGTGCGAAAAGGAGCCGTGCCGGGCTGTGATTTTCACGCACAAAGGTTAACTGACATGACGTACTCGACTCGCAGCCACCTCACCGATGATGCCTCTTTGGGGATTCACTTCGGCCCGTTCCACCTGCTGCCCCAACGTCATCTGCTGCTCAAGCACGGGCAACCCGTGAACCTCGGCAGCCGCGCCCTGGCCCTGCTGATCGCCCTCGCCTCCCGGCCGGGTGAACTGCTGCATAAACACCAACTGCTCGACATCGCCTGGCCCAAGCTAGTGGTGGAGGAATGCAACCTGCGCACACAGATCAAGACCCTGCGCCGCGCCCTGGGCGACGATGACTGGTTCTACATCGCCACCGCAGCAGGCCAAGGTTATCGGTTCGTCGCCCCCACCTGGTTCGACCGCGAGCCGGTGCCTGTGGTAAAGCCGCCGGTGGTAGTCGGCGTATATGGCTGCCGTCACTGCGGCGGTGCCGCCATGCTGCCCCGATTTACTCAGGCAGGCCTGCAAAACAGCTGACACCCTGGGGTTATTCCGTTGGAAAAATATGTTTTTTCCAACGGAATTATTCGCCCGCCCCAATCGTTGTCATTCCCGAGACTGCCCAACACCCATAACCCTCAGGAATTACCCGTATGAATCGCTCCCTAATCCTCAGCCTGCTCGGCCTCCTCGCCGTTGG
This sequence comes from Pseudomonas onubensis, assembly GCF_965653655.1. NCBI lineage: Bacteria > Pseudomonadati > Pseudomonadota > Gammaproteobacteria > Pseudomonadales > Pseudomonadaceae > Pseudomonas > Pseudomonas onubensis. The sequence goes on from NZ_CBFHAZ010000020.1 coordinate 24,476, forward strand.
TTCCGCCCAGGCGGCTTCGCTGCAAGTCCCGGTCAACCTGGTGAGTGCCGATGGCGCACCGCAACCGGTGGGCACGGTGACCATCAGCGAGTCGGCCTACGGGCTGATTTTTACCCCGGACCTGAAGTCGCTGCCGATGGGCGTGCATGGCTTTCATATCCATGAAAATGGCAGCTGTGAGGCGGGCGTGAAAGATGGTGTGAAAGTCGCGGCACTTGCCGCCGGCGGGCACTTCGACCCGGAAAAAACCGGCAAGCACCTGGGGCCATACGCCGACGGCCATTTGGGTGACCTGCCGGCGTTGTATGTGAACATGGACGGCACGTCCAACAACCCGGTGCTGGCGCCACGCTTGAAAACCATCGCGCAGATCAAGGGCCGTGCGCTGATGATCCATGCCGGTGGCGACAACCATTCGGACATGCCCAAGCCGTTGGGTGGTGGCGGTGAGCGGCTGGTGTGTGGCGTGATCTAAGCACCCACACACATCAAAATGTGGGAGCCGCTTTTGTGGCGAGGGAGCTTGCTCCCGCTGGGGTGCGAAGCGCCCCCCAGATAGCTGCGACTGCTGCGCAGTCGAACGGGAGCAAGCTGCCTCGCCACAGAACCCTGCAACGTTTCAGATCTGGGGGATCAGACGAGTGCGCTCAGGTCCAAATGCCCATCCTTGACCGGCGGGCACCAGTAATACCCACCGGTCAACGGCGTGCTGATCCGATACAACCCATCCACAATCCCGTCTTCCAACCCGCTCATGCGCCGCAGTTGCGCTTCAAACGCATCAAAGGAATGCCCAAACGCCAGGAACATCAACCCCGCCTGGCCATTCTCGGCCCACGGCATCGAGCGGCGCACCACAAAGGCCTCCGGGGTAAAACTTTCCTGGGCTGTGCGTTTGGTGTGCGCGGATTCGGGGGCGTCGTCCAGCTCTTCGTTATCGCCATGGCGGCGGCCAATGATGTGGTCACGCTCCTGGGCGGGCAACGCGGCAAAACCGTCGAGGTCGTGCTGCCACTGCTGGATCGCGGCAAAGCTGGCGCCGCTGTCGGTCAGGGCGGCTTCGACGGCGGCGTCGGCGTGGGGGTTTTCGGTACCATCTTCGTAATCGGTCAGGTCGAAGCCGGTCTTGTAGCGGAAACCTTCGGTCATCTGCACCAGGGCAAATGCCGGGGCCAGGGCTTTTTCCACGGCGCGGCTGCGCAGCAGCAGTTCACCGCGATCCACACCGTGCAACCACACCCACAACGCCTGCTGAGTAGACGGGTTATGCGCGTCTGGGCCCGTGACGGCGGGGAATGCGCGCAGCCCGTCAATGTGCGCGCCGAGCGAAGTTACCAGCGGCTCGCCAAAACCAACCACTGCGTTCGCGTCCGCCCACTGCACCAGCGCGTCCAATGCGGCGGGTACGGCGGCCAGTACATCAACGGCAAAAAACAGATGGCGTGCCTGCAACGGCACCGGTGCGGCAAGAATGCCCGGCTGGTAGTGACTCATGTGAACTCCTTCTGAAAAGCCGCGCAGTTTAACCGGCCAGCGCGCGCTTTTGCTCAAGGTTTTCCAGATCACGCGGTTCCAGGCCCAATTGCGCCTTGAACTGCGCCCAGCCCTTGGGCGTGACCCGCACCGCACGCGAATCCTTGGCGCGGCGTAACCAGCCGGCTTCACACAAGGCACTGAGCAAGTGCACGCCCAGCGGGCCGGCCACGTGATGGGCGGCACCACGCCCGACTACGCCTTGATCGTGGTGCCCATGCCGCTGATTGGCCTGGCTGCCGGGTTGATCACCCCCGCCGCCACGGCCGCGTTGATGAATGCGGTGCCACCGGGACAGGCCGGAATCGCCGCCGGCACCCTCAATACGGCGCGACAAATCGGCGCAGCCTTGGGCGTGGCGCTTGCCGGATGCCTGCTGTAACGCGTCTGGCGCTTGCCACACAGCCCTTGGATGGGTGACTCTCTAGTCATGTTTTGCAACTATTCCAGGGGTAGTGACATGACCACCAGTAACCTGCTCGCCCAGCTGTTTCCCACCGCCGCCAGCGACATTCCCGAGCAATTCCGCCTGGCCGCGCCCATCGAACAGCGTGATTATCTGGTCGACGGCCAGTTGCAGGTGTGGAACGGCCCGCTGGCCAAGGTGCAAAGCCCGGTGCAACTGGGCGATGAGCGCGTGCACATCGGCAGCACGCCGTTGCTGGATGCCGAGACCGCCCTCACCGCTCTGGACGCCGCCGTGCGCGCCTACGACCGCGGCCAGGGTGAGTGGCCGACGATGCGCGTGGCTGAACGCATCCAGCATGTGGAAGCCTTTTTGCGGCGCATGCGCGAACAGCGCGACGCGGTGGTCAAGCTGCTGATGTGGGAGATCGGCAAGAACCTCAAGGACTCGCAGAAAGAATTCGACCGCACCTGCGACTACATCACCGACACCATCAATGCCCTCAAGGAACTCGACCGCCGTTCCAGCCGCTTCGAGCTGGAACAGGACACCCTCGGCCAGATCCGCCGCGTGCCACTGGGTGTGGCGTTGTGTATGGGCCCTTACAACTACCCGCTTAACGAGACCTTTACCACACTGATTCCCGCACTGATCATGGGCAACACCGTGGTGTTCAAACCGGCCAAGCTCGGCGTGCTGCTGATTCGCCCATTGCTGGAAGCATTCCGCGACAGCTTCCCGGCCGGCGTGATCAACGTGATCTATGGCAGCGGCCGCGAAACCGTCAGCGCGCTGATGGCCAGCGGCAAGATCGATATTTTTGCGTTTATCGGCACCAACAAGGCCGCCAGCGACCTGAAAAAACTGCACCCCAAGCCGCACCGCTTGCGTGCAGCCCTGGGCCTGGACGCAAAAAACCCCGGCATCGTGTTGCCCGAGGTCGACCTCGACAATGCCGTGAGCGAAGCGCTCACCGGCTCCCTGTCGTTCAACGGCCAGCGCTGCACCGCGCTGAAGATCCTGTTTGTGCATGAAGATGTAGTCGACAGCTTCATCCAGAAATTCAACAGCAAGCTGGCGACGCTCAAACCCGGCATGCCGTGGGAAGACGGCGTATCGCTGACGCCATTGCCGGAAGTCGGCAAGGTCGACTACCTCAACGCGCTGGTGGCCGATGCCGCGCAGCACGGCGCCAAAGTGGTGAACCCCAATGGCGGCGAAAGTCGCGGGTCGTTCTTCTACCCGGCCGTTCTGTACCCGGTGAACCCGCAGATGCGCGTTTATAACGAGGAACAGTTCGGCCCCGTTGTGCCGATCGTGCCGTACCGTGACTTGGAAACGGTGATCGACTACGTGCTGGACTCGGACTTCGGCCAGCAGTTGAGTATTTTCGGCACCAATGCCGTGGAAGTCGGGCGGCTGGTGGACACCTTTGCCAACCAGGTTGGGCGTATCAATATCAATGCCCAGTGCCAGCGCGGGCCGGACACCTTCCCGTTCAATGGGCGCAAGAACTCGGCCGAGGGCACGCTGTCGGTGCATGACGCGTTGCGCGTGTTCTCGATCCGCACGTTGGTGGCGACCAAGTTCCAGGAGAGCAACAAGGCGCTGGTCAGCGATATTTTGCGCAACCGTGATTCGAGTTTCCTGACCACGGATTACATTTTCTGAAGTTAACTCGGTTCAAAATGTGGGAGCGGGCTTGCTCGCGAATGCGGTGGGTCAGCTATAGATGTGTCGACTGACTATGCGCATTCGCGAGCAAGCCCGCTCCCACAATTAGATTGAGTACACCCTGCATAATGAGGCCACTTTAATACCGATGAACCTGCCCTTCTTCGCCCGGCGCCTGTTGCGCCCGTTGCTCGACCCCTACCGCCGCTATCGCCATGCCAAGCTGATCCACGCCGTGCGCGTGTCCATCGGCCTGCTGGCGACCATCCTGCTCACCACCGGCATCAACCTGCCCCACGGTGAGTGGGCCTCGGTGACCATGCTGATCGTGATCGGCGGCTTGCAGCACCACGGCAATATCGGCAAAAAAGCCGTGGAGCGCGCCTACGGCACTTTGATCGGCGCCAGCGTCGGCCTGCTGTTGGTGGTGCAACAGGCCTATTTCGGCCTGCCGTTGCTGACCTACCTGCTGATGTCGGTGGTGTGCGGATTCTTTTCCTACCACGCCATCGGCAAGGGCGGCTACATCGCACTGCTCTCAGCGATCACCGTGTTTATCGTCGCCGGCCACGGTGACAACCCGATCTCGGATGGTTTGTGGCGCACCGTCGATATCCTTATCGGCATTGTGCTGGCGCTGGCGTTTTCCTTTGCCCTGCCGCTGTACGCGGTGTATTCGTGGCGCTACAACCTGGCCAGCGCCTTGCGCGATTGTGCGGCGATTTACAGCCGCATCATCAGTGGCCAGTCGGTGACTGACGACGAGCACTTCAAACTGCTCAACCGCCTGAACGCGGCCATGCTGCAACTGCGCTCGCTGATGCCGTCGGTGTCCAAGGAGGTGCGCATCTCCATGACCGAGCTGGACGCGATCCAGCGGCATTTGCGCATGTGCATCAGCACGCTGGAGATTCTCGGTAATACGCGGCCTGATCCTCGGGATGAGCAGGCAATGGCGCGGATGCAGGTGATGTTGAAGGCCGAGCATCGGCAGATTCGGGTGCAATTGGTGGGGATGGCGCGGGCGTTGAAGTCCGGGTTTACCGAGCGCTTGGAGCGGCCCGCGGTGGTCGCGGCGGATGAAGCTAGGTTGGATGCACCGGTGCAGAATGCGTTGGATGGGTATCGGTTGTTGACGTTGCAGTTGGCGGGGAATGTGGAGGCGATGCGCCGGCGGTTGGCGGAACGTTCGTCCCGATGGAATATTTAAACCTCGAAAAAAAGGGCGAATCCATGAGTTTAATAGATTCGCCCTCGTTTCCAACACCACGCTTACGTATCAGTAATACATATAAACATTATCAACGAAAGAGTCTCCTCCGCCGTCCCATATATTAATAACTCCAATTCGACGGCCTGAAGGCGCGGTATAGTCGACCCAGGCCGTTCCGGCTGCACCGTACGCCGGCGTAGCAAACTGAGCCATCAGATTCCCGTCCCTGTCGTAAAAGCCTACTTGACTCTGTATCCGCGAAGAATCCGCGATCCCAAAGATCACACGCACAGCATCAACCGTAAGCGTCAGAGAGACTATAGCCCGTGGAGCCAGATATACGTTCAGGCCCGTTGAGCTGGGCGCCCAATAATTGCCGCCGTTTATGAGACTCACACCGTGGCTTCTTGAGGTCACCCTCAACCCTGGAAACTTCAAGGTCGTTTGAAGTGGGATAGCCTGTATCGGCCCACTCTCAAAGGTTTCCAGTGCCCGACGCAACAGCAGTATTGTAAATGTGGAAACGGGAAATACCACCGCTCGGGTTTTATCGGCAGTGCCATCATACGAAACCATAACCCTTATTTCGCCACGACGGCCGCTGGGCCATATATTTTCTAACAGCGTGCGCGACACTGTCAGTGGCCCTAAACCTTTCTCAGCTTGCGCTTGGTTAATTTCATAATTTTCCAGCACGGGGAACACACTTCCATTACCGATAAGGTCAACCGAAACGATCTGCCCAGCTTTACTCAAAATCCATTTAGGCACTGAGATAAGGGCATCCGTCGTAAAGGTATTCAAGTCCAAGGCCCCACCTTCAGGCACATTGTTTATTGTCGGCCTCGGCAAATGGTTAGACGAAATCGTATCGACCTGTATCGTTTGAACTTTCGACAGTGTTGTCACGCCTTTACGGTTAAGCGCGAACTGCAGCAGCACCCGACTATTAACCATGTCAGCGACTATTTCATCCGTCAGGTTAATCATCACGGAGCCACTCGAATGGCCGGCAGAGGATAATTCATAAATCTTGCTATTCTGACAGTTCACAAACAGTGTAATGCTGTCGGTTGCCACCAAACCAGGCACCTTAATTATCACCCCCGGCTTACTTTGAACCGTTATCGGATTGGCCTTCGTCTCCTGTTCGGTGGTCAAAGCGGCATTCAGTACGGGGTACGGCAGGACAGGCGGTAATTGCTCGATAATGTATTGAGCCACACCAAACTTCTGCGCGGTCCACAGAAGCGGGATGCCTGGAAAACTCAACCAAAACTCAATCGTCAGGATTGAACCGTCCTTGAGCAGTGGCAACTTATCCGTCGGAAACAGCGCAGAAATACCCTTTAAGTCGCTTTCAATCACTTCGTTGGCGGTAAAGAGCGGTTCATTATATTCCTCCTCATCCGCATATACGCCACTTGCAGTGGCCCAGTATTTTTGTCCAACTCGCATAAAGTCGAATGCAGCCACATCAAAACGAAGTGGTCCTGCCACTTGATGCACCGGCAACACTGAGCTGTTTTCATACCCGCGTATACGCGGCGTTGGGGGTAACCTTAAAGGCCGCAACTTAAATACTAGCGGTGGGAAATTGAATGTTAACCCATAGTGCCTGATAGAACAGGTAACCACAATTTCGTTGGGCTCCGGCCGTATACCATCGATGATTACACCGACCGGAACGTTGGCGGTAAAGGTGTTGGTCTTCGGATCAAGCTTTACCGTTGTTTTAAATGTGCTGACCCGGTATTGGCCTTGCCATTTGAATTCCGCCTCCATCCCTTTGATGAAGGTTCCCTTCGCGCGCAGGGTCGCACCATTGATAAATTCTCTTGGATAAGCGAACCCATCAGTTGATGTAATCTCCAGTATGTTGAAAGATTCTAGAACAATTGGCGGTCCGACAGTAACGTCATAACTTTCAGAGCGCTCGATTTTTTTTGGAGAGCCTGGTGTCACTCGGGTATAACTGAACCGCATTACGCGGTTGATATTGAGTCGGAGAACCTGCAGATCCACAGGGATTTCCAGTTCTGCGAGCTTTTCCCCTGCCAACGCTTTAGTGACCTTAATCACCCCACCGGTCGAACTCCTCGGGTCCTTTCCTTCCGCCGTCCAATGAATTTCTTGACCCACGACCGAATCAAATACTCGAATTTTCGCTATCGTTTCGTCGCCCAACACTGCGTCTGGGTCAATATTCCCATCTACCGCATCGGCAAGATACATCTTGGGCAATACGGGTACCCGATTACCAATTTCAAACGGTGTCACCTTTGATTGTCGAGCAACAATATCCTGGTCACGCTGGCTGGTATAAAATGCGCGAGCGGGCCCTTTGCCATCAAACACCTTTACCGCTTCTGCGGAAAACGTGCGCGAACCACCCTGAACGCCAGCAGCTTGTGTAGAACTGACGACAATGCCGCCGCCCTCGGCATTGATAAGTTGCAACATCTTAATTTCTGTTGCGTCCTCATCAAAGGGGAAATAAAAGGGGATTTTCATTTCAACGGCCATCCCAGAAGAGATGAGGCCTGCTTGAATGGGGCTGAGCGTCGGGGCATCCATCAATGTTGGCTCGCCCACTACGGTGAGTGTCTTGCTACCAGACATGTACTTGAATACGCCGGCATTTGTTTTCACCTCAAACCAAACTCGAACTCTGCCACCGGACAAATCGTTAATAAGTTCCTTCGGAAGATTTGTCTCTTCCAGCTGCTGATTTGTATCGAGTATGGTCGGCAAACTAATTATTTTTACACTGTCGCCCAACGCAACTTCTAATTTTATCTCTACTTTATGAGGCGGCTGAGGTGCTTTCTTTTCAGCCTTCAATATCACTCTTACCCGTAGCAAGGCTTCTTGCGTTACTGCGTCCAAATCGATTTGATCAAGTGGTACCTTATCCAACAATACACTCGGCGCTGCTGCCAACTTAGGATCCGTTTCAGAGATAACGTTAACCGCTCGTGAGTACTGATACTTCCCGCCCGGCTTATTTCCAACCACATCTCTCACAGTAAAATCAAATAAAAGCTTTGTACTCTTGGGGAGTTTCGCAATCGTCTGGGAATCAACAAAAATTTTGATCGGCTTTAGACTCTTGGCCTCTTCGGGGCTCACCGTATGTTTTACAACAACACCTGCTGCTAACCTAATATCGCATTGATCGTTGAAGCGCATATACAAATAGGGATTAATCACACAGTAGAAGCCCGCCTCAGCAACATCCGTGTCGATAATATCGCCATCAGCAAGGCCTTCAACCCACATAAATAAGCCGCTATGCCACGGCTCCGCTGGCCGTTCGTCTTCCCCACCTGGCAATGTCCTTTTTAACAGTATTTTTTTCGTATCGGATTTGCTGCTCTGCCCGGAACCTAAACGTTCTACTCGAACATAATATTTAATATCACCGTCTTGATACTTGTCTGCTGTAATGAAGAAATATTCAAAAGGCTCATTGTTTTCTACAATTCCTCTAGCTACCTGTATGCCCGGCTCACCGAAATAAAGATACTTTGAGTCCCCTATGGTCTGTTCAGGCCAGTCATTTACAACCACCATCCATTGGGGAAGCAATGCGTCAGCACCCAGCCCCTCTGGGGACTCTTCGGGGTAAGGGGCTCTGACTTTATCCGTAAGATCAACAGGACGAAACGCAGAAAAGGGGGCATCAAGCCGATCATCATCAGGAAGCGGAAGTACGGTAGACATAGCCATCACCTTGCCGTGTGGGGGCCGCGCAGGAACAGCGCGACGAGCAAGGTAAATAAGGCGCTTGGGCAATGGCTGATTCTACTGTCAGAACTGACAGTGGCGATGAACGGTAGGCGTGCAGGAAAAATCTGAAAGATACCGAAGCCAAAGAAAATCTCTGGACCCCAGCCTTTTTCTCACATTTTTTTCACGATTTATTCACATCCGCAGACGTAGGGTAAAGCCTCATCCGTTACAAACGCTGCACATCAAAACCCGCCGCCCCAGCGGGTTTTTTTTGTCTTGGATTTAGGGTTTAACGCGCGGCTTTGATGGCAGGCGTTGCGGCTTGTTCGCGAATGGCGCGCTGGGTGTCCAACACCTTGGCCAAGGCGGTTTCGGCTTCGGGGCTTTGCTGCGGCACTCGAATCGCGGCCGAGACCAGGGTGATCAGCTTAGCCATCACCTCGGCATCGGTGGCCGGGCGGCCCAGGCTCATGGAGTTCATCAGCAGGCGCAGCTCAGTGCCGGCCATGACCCCGGAAATCGCCTTGAGGGCGAATTGCAGGCGCACGCCCAGCTCATTGCGTGGCAGATCCGGCAGGGCCAGGGCGAAGGCTTCGAAGAAGCGCTGGAACACCGGCTGGTAATGCACCTTGAGGTATTCCTGGATAAACGGCGAGGTGTCGCTGTAGACCCGGCCCAGGAAACGAATAAAGGACCGCCCTTCCCCGCTGGCCGGGTCACTGCGCTCCAGGCCCATGGCCGGGGCGAACAGCACGCCGAGCAGGGTGTCGCAGTCGAGCGGGCCATCGGCCTCGGCTTCGCAGCGCGCGAGCAATTCAAGGCGCTGCTCGTTGAGCGGCTCCAGGCGTTGCATCAGCAGGGTTTTCATCAGGGAATCCTTGTCCCCGAAGTGGTAGTTCACGGCGGCCAGGTTCACCTGGGCGCGCTCGGTAATCTGCCGGAGCAACACGGCGTCATAGCCGTATTTGATGAAGAGAGCCTCTGTCGCATCCAGCAGTCGAGTCTTGGTAACGTTTGGAGCGCTGAGTTTCTTCGCGACCATGAAAGGTTCCACGTGGGAAATATTGTTTTAAAAAATAATTTGATTTTTTATACCGGGGCGGCCCGGCGAAAGCAAGTAGTGACACTGCGCCATGCTATGAAAAGCCTGTATAAACGGGCCTGTCGAGCGTAACCGAAGGGATTTTCTGGCGTCGCCGCCTTGCGACCGGCAAATCGTTACAAGGGGTGAAACCGCTCTACATCCATGGCTGGCGAAGCGCGATGAACGCGGTTACTATTCAAACAATATTTTAAAAACAAGAAATAAAACCAGTCCGTGGCGCGTATCAGGCAGTTCCCGAACTTGTTACAAGGCTTTGCCGGGAGCGTGGCGATAGCGCCGAGACTGCAGGCGTAGTCATGATGACAGAGACCCCCGCGCACCCAGGCTTGATCTCCCTGCAAGGCATCGGCAAAAGCTATCAGCTCGCCGGGCAACACCTGTCGATTCTCAATGACGTGTGCCTGTCCATCGCCCGCGGCGACAGTTGCGGCATTCTCGGTGCCTCAGGCTCCGGCAAAAGTACCCTGCTCAATATCCTTGGCCTGCTGGACCTGCCAGACGGCGGCCAGTACCACTTTGCCGGCCACGATATCTTCAGCGCCACGCCCGATGAGCTGGCAGCGATCCGCAACCAGCAGATCGGCTTTGTGTTCCAGAGTTTCAACCTGCTGCCGCGCCTCAGTGCCCTGGATAACGTCGCCCTGCCCCTCAGTTACCGTGGCGTGTCGCGTCATGAGTCTGTGGAACAGGCGCTGCACATGCTTGAACAAGTGGGGCTGGCCGAGCGCGCCCACCACCGCCCGGCCGACCTGTCCGGCGGCCAGCGCCAACGCGTGGCGATTGCCCGTGCGCTGGTCGGCAAGCCATCGGTGATCCTCGCCGACGAACCCACCGGCAACCTCGACAGCACCACGGCCCAGGAGATCATGGACCTGCTCCTGGCCCTGAACCGCGAGCAGCAGGTGACGCTGATTATCGTCACCCACGATGCACACATCGCCGAGCGCCTGGAGCGCAAGATCCTCGTACGCAATGGCGTGGTGCATGAGGCTGGGCGCCTATGAGCCAGCGCGTCGAACAGAGCCTGAGCCAACTGCTGCATGAATCTTTTGTGAGCCTGCGCACCCTGGGCAAACGTTCGATCCTGGCGTTGCTGGGCATCGTGATCGGCAGCTCGTCGGTGGTGGCCCTGATCAATATCGGCCATAACGCGGCGGTGGACGCGGCGATGATTTTCAAGGACATGGGCACCGACACCCTGATTGCCCAGTTCCCGCCCAAAGGCAATAGCAATACGCCGATGCGTGCCAGCCTTGATCTGGACGCGGTGCGCCAGGCGGTGCCGGGCATTGCCCATATCGGCGCGCTCAGCCTGTTCAGCGGGCCGCTGGTGTTCCAGGGCCGCACCGCCAACGCCAACTTTGTCGGCAGCACCGCGGATATCAAGGACGCCATGCGCCTGGCCCTGCGTGAGGGGCGATTTCTGTCCGCCTTCGACGCCAACGAAACCTACGGCGTGATCGGCGATCAGGTCGCCCAGGCGTTGGGCACGCCGGGCAACCCGCTGAAGCTGGGCGATCGCGTGCGTATCAACGATTACCTGTTTCTGGTGGTGGGTATTCTGCACAACCAACCCCGCGCAATGCTGATGCCGGTGCAGGCCAACGAATCGCTGTTTATCCCCGCCGAAGGCATGCGGCGCATCTACCCGACGCCGCAGATCGGCAATGTGATCATCCGCGCCGCGCCCGGCCAGGACATGGAGCGCATTGCCCGTGAGGCCGCCATTGCCCTGAAAAGCCAGCTTACCGACCACGATGTCGACATTCAGGTGCCCCAGCAAATGATCGATGGCATGACCCGGCAGAGCCGCACATTTGCCTACTTGCTGCTGGCGTTGGGCGCGATTTCCCTGGTCGGCGGCGGTGTCGGCGTGATGAACGTGATGCTGATGAACGTCTCGGAACGCCGCCGCGAAATCGGCATCCGCATGGCCCTGGGCGCACGCCAGCGTGACATCCGCAACCTGTTCCTGCTCGAAGCGGTCACCCTGACGGCGGTCGGTGCGCTGTGTGGTGCGGTGCTGGGCATGACCGCCGCCTGGCTCTACGCCTGGCTGTCGGGCTGGGAATTTGCCCTGGCCGCCGCCGCGCTGCCACTGGGGGTGGGCAGCACCTTGCTGGTGGGCTTGTTCTTTGGCATCTACCCGGCGGTTTCGGCCTCGCGGCTGCAGCCGGTGGAGGCCTTGCGCGATGAATAAATGGCTGTGGTTACTCGCCCTGGCAAGCCTGCCGGCCATGGCCACCGACGTGGTGATCAACCCATCGGCGCCGAGCACCACCCGCAGTGGTTATGACCGCAGTGTGTCGCTCAATAACCAGGTCACGACGATGACCCTCGGTGATGCGGTGTACCTGGGCCTGCGCAAAAACCCGGCGATCCGCAGTGCGTACCTGCAACGCGTGGCGCAAAAGTTCGACCTGCGGGTGGCCGAAGACACCTTCAACCCCAAGCTTTCTCTCAACAGTTATTACCGTCAAAGTCGCGGCTCGGCCGACAACGCGCGCAATGCCAACCTGGCGCCCAGAGCGACTTTGCTCAGTGAATACGGCACCCAGTTGAGCATGGCCTGGACCCAGCAACTGAACAACGCCGATCGCGCCGGCCGCTACCGCAGCGACGGCCTCGACCTCACGCTGATTCAACCGCTGATGCGCGGTGGCGGTTGGGACGCCACCACCGCGCCGCTGCGCCTGTCGCGCTTGTCGGAGCAGGCCAACCGCCTGAACCTCAAGGCCACCGTGGCGCAGACCATCAGCCAGATCATCGCCACCTACCGTGAACTGCTGCGCGCCCAGGAGCAGTTGAGCATCGTCCAGGACGCGCTCAAACGCTCCAACACCTTGCTGGAGGTGAACAAGGCGCTGATCAGCGCAGGGCGCATGGCCGAGTTTGAAATCGTGCAGACCGAAGCCGATATCGCCACCCAGCAACTGGGCGTGGAAGAGGCCCAAAACCAACTCGACACCAGCCGCCTGGCCCTGCTGCGCTTGCTGGCGCTGGACCTGTCCACGCCGATCCGCGCCACCGAAGCCCTGGAAGCCAAGCCGATGGCCATCGACAAACGCCAGGCCTTCAACCTGGCGCAGAACCAGCAGCCGGAGTACCTCGCCGCCCTGCTTGGCAGCCAACAGGCCGACCTCAACCTGGTGATCGCCAAGGACTCCGGGCGCTGGCAGGTGGACCTGGTGGCGGGCGCCAACCAGCTACGCGATGCTTACAGCAACAATGACAGCGGCAACAGCAATAACCGCACATGGAACAGTTACGCCGGGGTGCAGGTGCAGATTCCCATCGGCGACATCAGCACGCGCCAGGCCGAGGTGCGCGCGCGGGTGAATGTGGAAGACCAGGAGATCCGCATCACCGATGCGCGCCAGGAACTGGAACGCAGTGTCAACGACGTGGTGCGCGACCTGGGCACGCGTTGGCGCCAATATGAAATCTCTCAGCGCGCCGTCGAGCTGTCGCGGCGCAAGATCGAAATCGAGCGGGAAAAACTCAGCGCCGGGCGCTCCACCAACTTCCAGGTGTTGAGTTACGAGACTGACCTGCGCAACGCCGAAAACGCCCGGCTCAATGCACTGATCGCTTATCTGAACGCCCAGACCCAGCTCGATTTGACCCTGGGCATGACGCTGGAAAGTTGGGAAATCGCCCTCAATGACTACTAATAAAAAATACCTGCTGGGTGCCGTGATCGTCGTGCTGTTGGCAGGCGCCGGCATTGCCCTGCGCAGCCCGGCTACCGATCAGCCGGCCGCAACCGAGCAATGGCTGGCAGTCAAGCCCGACCCGTTGGTGCACCAGATAGGCCTGGTGGGCAAGATCGAACCCGACACCACCATCACCCTCACCGCGCCGTTCGACGGCAATGTGCTGGTTAACCTGGTTGAACAAGGCCAACGCGTCGAGGCCGGCCAGGTACTGTTGCGCATGGATCCCTCCACCCTCGAAGTGCAACTGCGCGATGCCCTCTCGGCCCAGCTCAAGGCTCGACGCACCGTGCAAGAGATGCAGGATTGGGACAGCAGCCCCGCAGTAAGCCGCGCACGCCGCAGCCTGCGCACCGCAGAAATGACCGCCGGCAACACCCAGCGCAAACTCACCGAGAGTGAAAACCTGTTCAAGCGCGGCATCATCCCGCGCAACGAGCTGGACGATCTCAAGCAGCAGACCCAACAGCAGCAACTGGACCTCGCCTCAGCCCGCAGCGAGCTGCAGCAGGCGCAGGATCAAGGCAAAGGCGAATACCGACAAATCGCCGAGATGGAGCTGACCAACGCCACGGTGAAATACGATGCCCTGCATAAGCTGCTAGAGGGCAAGGAGGTCAAGGCGCCCTTCTCCGGTATCGTGGTGCCGGCGCCAGGCAGCAATAACTCATCGCCAGGTGCAGCCAATAACAACGCGCCGGTGCAGGCCGGCAGCAAGGTCAGCCAGGGGCAAGTGCTATTCGGGCTGGCCAATATCGAACGGCTGAAAATCGTTGCCAAGGTGTCGGAGCTGGACATTAACCAACTGCACCAGGGCCAGGCGGTGGAGGTGATGGGCGATGGCTTTGACGGCGAGCGCTTGACCGGCTCCGTCAGCGTGGTCAGCGGCCTGGCGATTGCCAGCGACAGCCAGGGCAGTGCGCAGTTTCCGGTCACCTTGTCGATCCCCACGCTCACTGCGCAGCAATTGCAGCGGGTGCGGTTGGGCATGAGTGCGCGGTTGACCATCGTCACCTACAACAATGCGCAGGCGATTGTGGTGCCGAGCCAGGCGATCCAGGCGGACATGAGCGTGGAATATCGCGCCGCGATGGATAAGCCGGTTGAGCGAGTGAAAGTCACCACAGGGCAGTCAACCGCCGAAGGTGTCGAGGTGTTTGGGCTCAAGCCGGGGTTTGTAAAAATCGGCATATGATCGTTCCCACGCTGATCGTTCCCACGCTCTGCGTGGGAATGCATCCGGTGACGCTCTGCGTCACGACGTCAAGGGCGGACGCAGAGCGTCAATGGCGGTATTCCCACGCAGAGCGTGGGAACAATCATTGGGTGAGTTTGGCGGCCAGGGCTTTGGCCTGGAGCGCCACATCGGTAACTGCCGTGCTCTCCCACCACATCCCCCGTAACGGCGGGCCCATGGCAAACAGTCGTTGGCTGACCTGCCCCTGGGCATCCAACACAGCCCCCGACACATCCGCCGCAATCCCCAACGCCAACGGCCCAGGCTTGATCAAACCACGCTTGAGCAACTGCTGCGGCAGCGGTTTGGCCACTCGCCGCCAGTCGTACTCAATACCGCTGGAGTTAATCAACGCAGCGCCCGACACCTGAGTGACAGCCTGTTCGCCGCGCCGTCGCAGCTTGATCGTCACACCGCTGCCCGACGCCACCAGCCCCTTGAACGACGCAGCCTGAACCCGCAACCGCCCTTGTGCATGCAACCGCGCCACCAACTGCGCGCTCAATGGCGGCGAACGGTGGTGATGGCTCTCCCACCACGGCCGTACATGGCGCACGAACTGGCGTTTTTCGCGCTCGCTGGCCTGGCTCCACAAACGGCCGACATGCGCACGTACCGTGTCTAACGGTGCCTGCCAATCAATGCCCTGTTCCAACGCCAGTTGGCATTGGCGACGCACTTCGCGCAGCAACTGCCGAGGGCTGCGCAGGCGATGATCTTCAGCCAGGAAATCCACCCAGCTCGGCGGTTGCCGGCGCACGTGGGGCAGCAGGCCATGGCGCGAAAATATCTCGATGGGCCCGCGATGGCCGGCATGTTCCAGGGACACCACGGCATCCACCATGGTCAGCCCTGAACCGATGATCAGCACCGTCGACTGCGGGTCGATCTGGCGCATGGCCTGGACGTCCCACGGGTCCACTGCCGCTGCATTCAAGCCACTGGATTCTGTCTGCGGCGTGCGTGCTGCCGGGAACATACCGGTGGCCAATACGGCCTGAGCACCGCGCACTTGTTGGCCGTTATCCAGCGTCAACAACGTTGAGTCGGCATCCAATTGGAGGTCGACCACCTCGGCACGAATATGCTCGACCGAGGAATCCGAAATAGCCTTGGCCTCAGCCAAACGCTGTTGCGCATACACACCAAAAATCCCGCGTGGCGGGAACAATTCGCTGATGGGTACAGGTTGCTGGTCCGACTCCGGCCAGCCACCGGCGCCGATGTAGTCGGTGAGCCATTGGGTCAGGTCATCGGCGTTGTCCGGGTCGACACTCATGCGCGCCGCATTGCCGTTCAGGGTGTGACCCAGTTCGACGGCACTGTAGGCCTCGCCACGGCCAAGTTCCTTGCGCGGCTCAATCACCAGGATCTGCCGCTTGCCAGGCTGACGCAGCAGTTGCACCGCCAGCATCGTGCCGCTCAAGCCGCCGCCGATGATCAGCACATCAGCGTTGCGGATGGATTCAGTCATGCACATTCGCCCTTACTGTTTGCCCAGATAAATATCATGCAAATCGCCGCGCGCCAGCAGTTCAGCCGCGCTGCCGCTCAAGACCACGCGCCCAGTATCCAGCACATAGCCGTGGGAGGCATAGTTGAGCGCGACATTGATGTTCTGCTCGGCGATCAGGAAGCTCACCTGCTGCTCGCGGTTAAGCTGGGCGATGATCGCGAAAATCTCTTGCACGATCATCGGCGCCAGGCCCATGGAGGGTTCGTCGAGTAACACCAACGTCGGCCGGGTCATCAACGCGCGGCCAATGGCGACCATCTGCTGCTCGCCGCCCGAGGTGAGCCCGGCGCGGGTGTGGCGCTTGGTCTTGAGGCGTGGGAACCAGGCGTAGATGCGTTCCAGGTCACGCTCCAGGTCTTGGCGGCTCAGGCGCCGCACAAATCCGCCGCTGCGCAGGTTGTCTTCCACGCTCAGTTGGCCGAACACATGGCGGCCTTCCAGCACATGGACCATGCCCTGGCGCACCCGTTGGCTGGGGTCGATACCCGCCAGGTCGCGGCCGGCATACTCGATCACGCCGCGGCTGACCTCGGCGCGTTCGGCGCGTACCAGCCCCGAAATGGCCTTGAGCGTGGTGCTTTTGCCGGCGCCGTTGGCCCCCAGCAACGCCACGATGGCGCCCTTGGGCACGTGGAGCGAGACCCCGGCCACCGCCAGTATGGCGCCGTCGTAGATCACTTCGATGTCATTGACGTTTAACAGCGACGGGCTGGCAGGTTCAGCGGCGGGCTGG
Source organism: Pseudomonas onubensis (assembly GCF_965653655.1). NCBI lineage: Bacteria > Pseudomonadati > Pseudomonadota > Gammaproteobacteria > Pseudomonadales > Pseudomonadaceae > Pseudomonas > Pseudomonas onubensis. The sequence goes on from NZ_CBFHAZ010000020.1 coordinate 41,344, forward strand.
CGCATGGCTTATTCATCCCCCGTGCAGGTACGCGGCGTCAGGCCTTTTTCCTTGGCGAACGCAGCGGACTTTTCATCGATCAGCGGGCGCAGCAGCGCACGGTCAGCGGCGATCCAGTCGCTGATCAGCGTCCAGTTGGCGCCGTCCCACTGCTGCACGCGCGCCGAGCCGCCGCCTTCATGGTCGCGGCACGACAGCTTGAGGTTCTGCATCAGGCCAAAGTAACCCATGGCTTTGAGGCGCGTGTCATCGATATTCAGATGCTCCAGGCCCCAACGGCCTTCTTCGCCATTAAGCGGGCGCTTGCCGAACTTGGCCTGGGCAGTGCGAATCGCCTCCACCGCCACAGCGGCGTTCACCAGGCCCGAGTTGTAGTAGACACTGCCGAAGTTTTTCAGGTCCTTGAGGTCGCTGTGGCCCTTGTCGAGGATGGACTGTTTGAGGCGTTTATGGATCTCGAAATCAGCGCCTGCCGGGTAGGGCGTGAGCGCCAGGTAGCCTTTGGCCGCAGCGCCTGCGGGCAGCACGTCTTCGCTGGAACTGGCCCAGATATCGCCGATGATGTGGTCAACCGGGAAGCCAAAGCGCGCCGCGGTTTTTACCGCCACCGGCGTGGACACACCCCAGGTGCGCAGGAACACCCAATCCGGGTTGGCCTGGCGCACCTGACGCCATTGTGCCGACTGTTCGTTGCCGGGGTCGGCCACGGGGATCTGGATGTTTTCAAAGCCGTACTTCTCGGCCAGCAACTTCAGCGGGCCGAGGGTTTCGCGACCGTAGGCCGAGTCGTGATAGACCGTGGCGATCTTCTTGCCCTTGAGTTTGTCGAAGCCGCCTTCGCGCTGAGCAATGTAATTCACCAGCGTGGACGCTTCGCTGTAGAAGGTCAGCATCACCGGGAAGTTGTACGGGAACACGGTGCCGTCGGTGGCTTCGGTGCGGCCATAACCGAGGGTAATCAACGGGATCTTGTCGACTTCCGCGCGCTCGCTCAGCGCATAGGCCGCCGGCGCACCGTTAGGCTGGTACACCGCGACCGGCGCGCCATCCAGGCCATTCTTGAAGCGCTCGTAGCACTCGATGCCCTTCTCCGCCGTCCACTCGGTCTCGCATTCCTGCCACACCAGTTTGACGCCGTTGATTCCGCCTTCGACCTCGTTGATGTAACGCAGGTAGTCGATCATCCCGGCCCACACCTGCACGCCGCTGGAGGCATAGGCGCCGACACGGTAGGTGGCCAGCGGGATAAATTGCTGGTCGGGCGCGGCGATTGCCTGGGGCACAGCACCGGCCAGGGCTGCCAGCGCGAAGGCGGCGCCGAGCAGGGAACGTTTCAAGGTTTCACGCATGTTGGATTCTCTTGAGGGAATGTTAGAAGCGCAGCGGCCATTGCCGCAGACGGTCACGCAGGTTCTGTAAAAGGCGAATCAAGCCTTCGGGTTCCCTGATCAGGAACACGATGATCAACACGCCAAAGATGATTTTTTGCAGGTTCTGCAACTGCCCCGCATCCACCGAGCCACCGAACAGCGCCTGCCCGGCATGGCTGAGGAAAATCGGCAATAAGCTGATGAATGCCGCGCCGACAAAGTTGCCGGCAATGCTGCCCATGCCGCCGATAATGATGATGAACAGGATCTGGAACGAGCGGTTGATATCAAAACTGCTGGCGCTGGCCGTGCCCAGATAGGCGAAGGCCCACAACGCACCGGCAATCCCCAGGTAGAACGAACTGACCGCAAACGCCAGGCGCTTGTAGCGCACCACCGGGATGCCGACCACGGCGGCGGCGGTGTCCATGTCGCGGATCGCCATCCAGTTACGCCCCACCTGGCTGCGCACCAGGTTGATGGCGGTCCAGGTCAAGAGCAGCACCGTGACCAACGTCAGCCAGTAACGGCCCAGCGGCGTATTGAGGTCATGACCGAACAGCGAAAGCTTCGGCGCGGAAATGGTCCCGGAGGAACCGTAGTTGTAGAACCAGGGGAATTTGACGAACAGCCACTCCAAAAAGAACTGCGCCGCCAGGGTGGTGACCATCAAGTAGAAGCCTTTGATCCGCGAGCTGGGCAAACCAAATAACAGCCCCACCAGCGCGCTGATAACCCCACCGCCGAGCAACGCCACCGGCAGGCCCAGCTCGGGCAGACGCAGCAGAAAACCGTAGGTGGCAAACGCGCCAACGGCCATGAAACCCGCCGCACCCACTGAGGTTTGCCCGGTATAGCCGGTGAGCAGGTTCAGGCCTAAACCAGCCAGCGACAGCACCAGAAACGGGACCAGGATCGCATTGAGCCAATAGTCATTGCCCCACAGCGGCACCCCGATAAAGGCCACTGCCAATAAGCCGATCAGGCCCCAGGGCAAGCGCCGCTGGACCAGCAGCCACGGCGCGGTTTCTTGAACAACGGGTATCGACATGGTTTCAGACTCTCTCGATGGCGCGCTCGCCGAACAGGCCGGCGGGACGGATATACAGGAAGGCCAGGGCCAATACATAAGCGAACCACGGCGTGATGCCGCCACCGATCAGGGGGCCGATGTACACCTCAGCAAGGTTCTCCGCCGCGCCGACAATCAGCCCGCCGACAATCGCGCCGCCAATCGAGGTAAAGCCGCCGATGATCAACACCGGCAAGGCCTTGAGCACCACCAGCGAGAGTGAAAACTGTACGCCCTGGCGTGCGCCCCACAGCAACCCCGCCACCAGCCCGACAATGCCGGCCACGGCCCAGACGATCTGCCAGATACGGTTGAGGTTAATGCCGATGGACAACGCCGCCGTGGTGTCATCCGCCACGGCGCGCAACGACACGCCGATGCGGGTCTTGTTGAACAGCAGCGCCAGCACGCTCACCAGCACTACGGCCGCCGCCGCAGCGATCAGGTCGAACTGGCTGAGCATCAGCGGCCCGACAAACAGCGGCACGTCGTCGATGCCCAAGTCCAGCGCACGCACCTGCGAGCCCATCAGCCCTTGGGCCAGGCCTTCGATGATGAACGACAGACCCAAGGTGGCCATGAACAGGGTGATCTGCGAGCGGTTCACCAGCGGGCGCAGTACCAGCCGTTCGATGAGCAAGGCGCCGATAATCATGACGATCACCGTCAGCAGCAACGCCAAGGCAAACGGCACGCCCTGGTCATGCAGGCTGACAAAGGTCAGCGCGGCAAACAGCAGCATCGAGCCCTGGGCAAAATTGAACACGCCGCTGGCCTTGTAGATCAGCACGAAACCGATAGCGACCAGCGAATACAGGGTGCCGGCGAGCAGGCCGCCGAGCAGGGTTTCAAAGAAGAAGGTCATGAGTGCGCGACTCCCAGGTACGCCGCGATCACCTCGGGGTCGGCCTGCACCTGCGCAGGTGTGCCGTCGCCGACTTTGCGCCCGTAGTCGAGCACCACCACGTGGTGGGACAGGCCCATCACCACGCCGATGTCGTGTTCTATCAACACCACGGTGGTGCCGAGGTCGCGGTTGACGTCGGCGACGAAGCGCGCCATTTCCTGTTTTTCCTCGGCGTTCATGCCGGCCATGGGTTCGTCCAGCAGCAACAGGCTGGGGCCGGCGATCAGTGCTCGGCCCAGCTCCACGCGCTTTTGCAAGCCGTAGGAGAGGTTGCCCACCAGCACATCGCGGTGCGCTTGCAGTTCGAGAAACTCGAGGATGCCTTGGCCACGCAGGCGAAAGGCTTCGGCCTCACGGCGGGCGCGGGGCAAGCCGAGGGCCTGTTCGATAAAGCTGGCACGCATATGCCGCGACAGGCCCGTGAGGAGGTTGTCGAGCACGCTCATTTTCTTGAACAGTGCGTTGTTCTGAAAAGTCCGCCCAATACCTCGACGCGCCGCGCCCAATGGGTCGATGCGGTGGAAGTGTTGTTGCTCAAACACAATCTCACCGGCATCGAAGCGGTACACGCCGTTAAGCACGTTGAGCAGTGAACTTTTACCGGCGCCGTTGGGGCCGATCAGCGCGCAGATTTCACCGCGCTGCACTTCAAAGGACAAGGCATTGATGGCCTTGACGCCTTTGAATGACAGCGAGATATCGCGCACCTGGAGAATGGTCTGGCTCATGCGATGTCCCGTTTGAATTCAGCCAGCCAGACTGGATCGCTGCTGGTTTTTTGCGTGCTGGATGGCTGCCAGATGTAGGTCAGCCGTTGAAAGCCCAGCAGCCTGCGAACGCGATTTTTCAACAGGCGTCGCAGGCCACTTTGCGGGTGAGCGATGGCCCAGTCACACAAGCGGCGACGCCAGGTGCCATGGGGTGCCAGGCGGCTTTCGATCTCGTCGGCCAGGTGTTGTAAACGCTGAGGTGACAGCAACAGGCCGCTCGGCGCGACTTCACCGCGATCGCGCCGGGCCGAGGCTTGGCTCTCCGGAAACGCCAGGCCGTGACCGCTGTTCAACCATTGCTCCAGCACCACCGCAAGGCCGCCTTGCCAGTGGGTGCCCTCCTCGCTCCACAACGCCGTTTCACCGATCGGTTGCCACCAGCGCTGCAGATGCTGCGCCGGGTCCAACGGGCCGAGCAATTGGGTGAAATCCAACAAATTCGCCGACTGCCAATGCCGCACTTGCTGACGGCCCTGGGCATACGAATGGCTGGGATGGATGCGCCATAGCTGCTGGTACAGGGCCTCTGGCTCCAGGTCATCGGCCAGGGTCAACACCTGCCCGCCAACGGACTGTGCGGCCAGCGCTAACAACAGCAGGTTGGGCTCGAAAGCACCGCTTAAGGCCAAGCGTGACTGCGCGCTGAAACCCTGCTGGCGCAAGCCGTCGGCCAGGCGCTCGACGTCGCGCAACACGTCGATCCAGCGCCAGGCATACCACTGCCCCTGGCGCTTGTGGCGCAGGGCGATGTGCAGCGGGGTGAGCTGCGCCCAGTGCTGCAATTGTTCCAGGGCTTTGGGCAGGTTGCCGAGCAGTTCGGCGGGCCATTCCAGCGCCAGCGGACGTTTGAGTTCGTGCACGCTCATAGGGGTAATGCTCCTATTCAAGTAATGTGCGTGCGGTGGTCCGCTGGCCAGGTCAGATCAAACAATGAAGATCAAAATGTGGGAGCGGGCTTGCTCGCGAAAGCGGTGGTTCACTCACCATCAATGGTGAATATCAGTCCGCATTCGCGAGCAAGCCCGCTCCCACATTGGCTCGATGTACACCTGATAAATTTCGGTAGCCCGCACCCGGATGGTTCGGCGCCAGTCGCGCACCGTCGCCGAACAGCTTTTCGCGCAAGGTGCCCTGGGCGTACTCGGTCTTGTACACGCCGCGCTTTTGCAGTTCCGGCACTAGCAGGTCCACGGCGTCGATGAAGGTTTCATGGGTCAGCGCATAGGCCAGGTTGAAGCCGTCCACGTCGGTCTCCTCGACCCATTCCTGCAACAGGTCCGCCACGGTTTGCGGGCTGCCGACAAACAACGGGCCAAAGCCGCCAATGCCGACCCAGTCGGCCAGTTCATTCGGCGTCCAGACCTTGTTAGGGTCCGCCGTGGAGAAGGCTTCCACTGCCGACTGAATCGCGTTGGTGTGTACGTGTTTGAGCGGTTCATCGGGCTTGAACTGGCTGAAGTCGATGCCGGTCCAGCCGGAGATCAGCGCCATTGCGCCCTCGTAGCTGACGTAGGACTTGTATTCGTCAAACTTGGCTTTGGCCTTGGCATCGGTCTCGCCGACGATCACTGTCTGCAAGTTGAAGATCAGGATTTTCTTCGGATCTCGCCCGGCCTCAGCGGCACGACGGCGGATGTCGGCAACGGTTTTTTTCAGCAGCACCTTGGAGGGTGCGGCCACGAACACGCACTCGGCCTGTTCGGCAGCGAACTGCTTGCCACGGCTGGAGGCCCCGGCCTGGTACAGCACCGGCGTGCGCTGCGGCGACGGCTCGCACAGGTGAATGCCAGGCACCTGGAAGTGCTTGCCGACATGGCGAATTTCGTGGATTTTGCTCGGGTCACTGAAAATGCGCCGCTCGCGATCACGCAACACGGCGCCCTCCTCCCAACTGCCTTCCCAGAGTTTGTAGCAAACCTCCAGGTATTCTTCGGCGTAGTCGTAGCGCGCATCGTGTTCGGTCTGGGCTTTCTGGCCGAGGTTCTTGGCGCCGCTTTCCAGGTAGGACGTGACAATGTTCCAGCCGACCCGGCCCTTGGTCAGGTGGTCGAGGGTCGAAAGCCTGCGGGCGAACGGATATGGATGTTCAAATGACAAAGAAGCGGTCAGGCCGAACCCCAGGTGTTCGGTGACCAACGCCATCGGCGCAATCAGCGACAGCGGGTCGTTGACCGGCACCTGTGCGGCCTGGCGAATCGCCGCATCGCCGTTGCCGTTGTACACGTCATAGATGCCCAGCACGTCGGCGATAAACAGGCCGTCAAACTTGCCGCGCTCAAGAATTTTGGCCAGGTCCGTCCAGTACTCCAGATCCTTGTACTGCCACGAGCGGTCACGCGGGTGCGCCCACAGGCCGGGAGATTGGTGGCCGACGCAGTTCATGTCGAAGGCATTCAAGCGGATTTCACGGGACATCAAAGCACTCCGTTGAGGTGGTAGTTGCCGACGATCTGGTACTTGCGCCGCAGTGGGTCATCGAGGCTCGACGCCAGTGCGGTGCGTTGGCCGGTGAGTTCAAATTCGACATTGCTGGCAGCGATCAGGGCTTCGGCGGCGGCAATTTGCGCTTCGGTCAACGCCACCGGGCTTGGGTGGGTTTCGGCGCGTTCAAACAAGGCAGCAGCCACGTCGACGCGGATCTGCAAATCGCCGAAGCGGCTGATCACGTAAGGGTCATTGCTGGTTTGCACAAAGCGCCGGGTGCTTTCCAGCAGTTGGCGCGCTTGATTCAGGGCGGTCATGAATAAATCTCCTCAGTTCCAGGCGTGGCGCGCAGGCTTTACGCCGTTGAGCACGAAGTTGCCGATCAGGTGGTATTTCCAGCGGGCCGGGTCGTGCAGGGTGTGGGTGCGCGCGTTGCGCCAGAAGCGGTCGAGGTTGTGTTTGCCGGTCACCGAGCGGGTGCCGGCCAGTTCGAAGAGTTTGCTGCTGGCGAGCAAGGCGGTTTCGGCCGACAGCACTTTGGCCTGGGCGACCACCAGCGAGGCGTTGGCGACTGTGTCTTCGTTGGGCTCGGCCAGGGCCAGGTCGACAGCCTTGCCGGCCCTGGCAAGGATCGCTTCGGTGCCGTGCACGCGCCATTGCAGATCGCCAATGGCCGCGATGGTGAACGGGTCTTGCCAGCCGTGATCCTGCTGGCTGTCGATCCATGGGCGCGCCTGGCGGGCATAGATTTTCGCCTGTTCGAGTGCGCCCAGGGCGATGCCGGTATCGACGGCGGCCTGGATAATCTGCGAGATCGGGCCGTTGGCGGTGGGCTGGTCGAAAGCCTGATGGGCCGGGATCACCGCGCTGCGCGGCACCCTGACGCCGTCGAGGGTCACGCCACCACTGGCGGTGGTGCGCTGGCCGAAGCCATCCCAGCTATCAATCACGCTGAGGCCCGGCGCATCGCGATCGACGAAAGCAATAAACGCCTGGCCGTTCTCGTTGTTGCCGACCGTGGGCACGAGGTGGGCGAACAACGCGCCGGTGCAGTAGAACTTCTCGCCGTTGATATGGGCGGTATCGCCATCAAAGCGAATCTGAGTGTCGAAGGTGCCGGCGTTTTTGCTCTTGGCTTCAGAAAAGGCATTACCGAAACGATAGCCGTCCAGGACCTTGCTGAAATAGTGACGCTTTTGTTCCTCGCTGGCGGTTTGCAGCAGGATGTCCACCACGCCCAAATGGTTTTGCGGGATTTGCCCCAGCGACGGGTCGGCGGCGGAGATCAACTTGATCACCTCGGCCACCGTTACATAAGACACCTCGGCGCCGCCGTAGGCCTTGGGAATGGTGATGCCCCACAAGCCGCTGGCAGAAAACTCATCAAGCTCGGCCACTGGCAGGCGCCGCTCGCGGTCGCGCACGCTGGCGTCGACGGCAAAGCGCGCGGCCAAGCGCGTGGCTACTTCAATGGCTTCGGCATCCGAGCGGATGATATGGGCAGGTTGTTGAGGGTGGGCTGACATGGGCCGACTCCAGGCTCCGATGGGATACCGGAGCGATTGCAGGAGTCGTGCCTGAATTTAATCGTCAACAAAATCAGGTTCTTACTGGTTTTAAGCAGCTGTTGAGCACATTTCAAACCAGCAAAGTGTGCATCCACTGTTGCCGAGGCAACAGTTAGATCACCACGTTGCGCACAAACCGCACGGCCACCTTGCCGTCATTGCGATAGCCATGCACGTTGCGGCTGGCGAACATGTAGAACTCACCGGCTGCCACGTGTTTTTCTTCCGCGCCCACCAGCAAGGTCAGGCAGCCCTCGAACACGAACAGCTGCACGCTCCAGCCATCCGGGTCGGGATCGGGGCTGTAGCGATCACCCGGTTCCAGGTGCATCTCCCACAACTCGACTTCACGCCGCGCCGTGGCCTTGGCCAATAGCACCGCTTTACTGCCTGGGATATCACCGGCCCACGCCAGCTCGTTGATGCGGCTGTGATCACCGGCATCCGGGGCCTGGATAAGGTCGCTGAAGGCCACATCCAAGGCTTCGGCGACGCGGTCCAACGTGGACAGGCTGACATTTTTCTCGCCCGCCTCAATGGCCACCAGCATGCGCCGGCTCACCCCGGACGTTTCCGAAAGCGCAGTCTGGCTCAAATCCGCAGCATGGCGCAGGCGACGGACGTTCTGGCTGACGTGTTGCAGGACCGAAGCCCGTTGTGGATTTTCTTTGTGCACTATATTGCTCAATGGGTGGGTGTGCGCAGTATACTGCCCAGCGTGCGGCGCATTGTGCGGTCCGTGCCTTTCCCTTGCAAGACCGAGCCGCCATGACCGCCCCGAACGCCTCCCCACGCTTCAACCGTTTCAGCAAAGCCGAATGCATCCTGGTGGTAATCACCATGATCTGGGGCGGCACGTTTTTGCTGGTGCAACACGCCCTGACCGTCAGCGGGCCGATGTTTTTCGTGGGCCTGCGGTTTGCAGCGGCGGCGATTGTGGTGGGGTTCTTTTCGTTGCGCACGTTGCGTGCCCTGACCTTGTTTGAACTGAAGGCCGGCGTCTTCATCGGCGCTTCGATCATGCTCGGTTACGGCATGCAGACGATCGGTTTGCAGACGATCCCAAGCAGCCAGTCGGCGTTCATCACAGCGCTGTATGTACCTTGCGTACCGCTGTTGCAGTGGCTGGTGCTGGGGCGTCGCCCAGGCCTGATGCCGAGCATTGGCATCATGCTGGCGTTTACCGGGTTGATGCTGCTCACAGGCCCGACGGGGGCCTCCCTCAACTTCAGCCCCGGTGAGATTGCCACGCTGATCTGCGCAATCGCGGTGGCGGCCGAAATTATCCTCATTGGGGCCTATGCCGGGCAGGTGGATGTACGCCGGGTGACGGTGGTGCAACTGGCCACGGCGTCGTTGTTGTCATTCCTGATGGTGGTGCCGATGGGTGAAGCCTTGCCGGGGTTCTCGTGGTTGCTGTTGTTCAGTGCAGTGGGCCTGGGTTTGACCAGCGCGGTGATCCAGGTGGCGATGAACTGGGCGCAGCAGAGTGTTTCGCCCACCCGTGCCACGTTGATCTATGCCGGGGAACCGGTATGGGCCGGGGTGATCGGGCGGATTGCCGGGGAGCGCTTCCCGCCGATTGCGATGCTGGGCGCGGCGTTGATTGTGGCGGCGGTGATTGTGAGTGAGATGAAGACCAAGGGGCAGAAGGCCATCGAATTGACCGATGAGCGAGAACAGGAACAGCAGGGATAAAGCCGGGCCCGGTCAAAAAGTGGGAGCGGGCTTGCTCGCGAAAGCGTCGGGTCAGCCACCATCAATGTTGAATGTCAGTCCGTCTTCGCGAGCAAGCCCGCTCCCACATTGGACCCAGATGTCTGTAAACAATGCCAAATGAGGGTTTTCGGCCTACCTTGTAGGATCCTGCCACATCTTGCCGTTTGGTGATCGAGAAAGCGGCACGTATGATGCATCCCAAACTCCCGCAGATTAGAAGCCTATGTCCCTGATAGTTCTACTGCTTCTGCCTTTTATCGGCAGCTGTCTGGCGGCCTTGCTGCCGCATAACGCACGTAACACCGAATCCCTGTTGGCCGGCCTTGTGGCCCTGGTCGGCACCCTTCAAGTCGCCCTGCTCTACCCTCAGATCGCCCACGGTGGCGTGATCCGCGAAGAATTCATGTGGTTGCCCAGTCTCGGGCTCAACTTCGTGCTGCGCATGGACGGGTTTGCCTGGCTGTTCTCGATGCTGGTGCTGGGCATCGGCACGCTGGTGGCGCTGTATGCGCGCTATTACATGTCGCCGGATGACCCGGTGCCGCGCTTCTTTGCGTTTTTCCTGGCCTTTATGGGCGCCATGCTCGGGCTGGTGATCTCCGGCAACCTGATCCAGATCGTATTCTTCTGGGAACTGACCAGCCTGTTTTCGTTCCTGCTGATCGGCTATTGGCACCACCGCGCCGATGCCCGGCGCGGCGCCTATATGGCGCTGATGGTCACCGGCGCCGGCGGCTTGTGCCTGCTGGCGGGTGTGATGCTGCTGGGGCATATCGTCGGCAGCTATGACCTGGACCTGGTGCTGGCGGCGGGCGATCAGATTCGCGCGCATTCGCTGTACCCGGTGATGCTCGCGCTGGTGCTGATCGGCGCCTTGAGCAAGAGCGCGCAGTTCCCCTTCCACTTCTGGCTGCCCCACGCCATGGCGGCACCCACGCCGGTATCGGCCTACCTGCACTCGGCGACGATGGTGAAGGCCGGCGTGTTCCTGCTGGCCCGCCTGTGGCCGTCGCTGTCCGGCAGCGAAGAATGGTTCTGGATCGTCGGCGGTGCCGGCGCACTCACCCTTCTCCTCGGCGCTTACTGCGCCATGTTTCAGAATGATCTCAAGGGCCTGCTGGCCTACTCCACCATCAGCCACCTAGGGCTGATCACCCTGCTGCTGGGCCTCAACAGCCCGTTGGCCGCCGTTGCTGCGGTGTTCCATATCCTCAACCACGCCACTTTCAAGGCCTCGCTGTTCATGGCGGCGGGCATCATCGACCACGAAAGCGGCACGCGGGATATCCGCAAGCTCAGTGGCCTGGTGCGGCTGATCCCGTTTACCGCGACCCTGGCGATGGTGGCCAGTGCGTCCATGGCCGGCGTGCCATTGCTCAATGGTTTCCTGTCCAAAGAGATGTTCTTCGCCGAAACCGTGTTTATCTCGGCGACAAAGTGGGTAGAAATCGCCCTGCCGGTGATCGCGACCATCGCCGGTACGTTCAGCGTGGCCTATGCCCTGCGCTTTACCGTCGATGTGTTCTTCGGCCCGCCCGCGACCGACCTGCCCCACACGCCCCACGAGCCACCGCGCTGGATGCGCGCGCCGGTCGAGCTGCTGGTGTTTACTTGCCTGCTGGTGGGCATCTTCCCGGCCCAGGTGGTCGGTTCGATCCTCGCCGCCGCCGCACTGCCGGTGGTGGGCGGTGTGCTGCCCGAATACAGCCTGGCCATCTGGCACGGCTGGAATGCGCCAATGATCATGAGCCTGGTGGCCATGTCCGGCGGTATCGTGCTGTACCTGCTGCTGCGCAAACAGCTCAAGCGTGGCCGTTTCAAATACCCGCCGATCATCAGTTACTTCAACGGCAAGCGCATGTTCGAGCGCAGCCTGGTGGTGATGATGCGCGGCGTGCGCCGTATCGAAAAACGCATCAGCACCAAGCGCCTGCAAACCCAATTGTTCCTGCTGGTGCTGGCGGCGGTGATTGCCGGGTTGATCCCGATGCTCAACAGCGGCCTCAGTTGGGGCGACCGGCCGAAGATCCCCGGTTCCATCGTGTTCGTGACCCTGTGGGTGCTGGCCATCGCCTGTGCGCTGGGCGCCGCCTGGCAAGCCAAGTACCACCGGCTGGCAGCCCTGACCATGGTCAGTGTGTGCGGCATGGTCACCTGCGTGACCTTCGTGTGGTTCTCGGCACCGGACCTGGCCCTGACCCAGTTGGTCGTCGAAGTGGTCACCACCGTGCTGATTTTGCTGGGCCTGCGCTGGTTGCCACGGCGGATCGAAGAAGTCTCGCCATTGCCGAGCTCGTTGCGCAAGGCGCGCATCCGTCGCCTGCGCGACTTCCTGTTGTCCACCGTGGTGGGTGGTGGCATGGCGCTGCTCTCCTACGCAATGCTGACCCGCCAGACACCCAACGATATCTCCTCGTTTTACCTGAGCCGCGCCCTGCCCGAAGGCGGCGGCAGCAATGTGGTGAACGTGATGCTGGTGGACTTCCGGGGCTTTGATACCTTGGGTGAAATCACCGTGCTCGGCGCCGTGGCGCTGACCGTCTACGCCCTGCTGCGCCGCTTCCGCCCGTCCAAAGAGAGCATGGAGTTGCCGCCACAACAGCGCCAACTGGCGCCGGACGTGGCCACCGATTTGGTCAACCCGCGCCAGGCCAGCGATACCGCCTTGGGCTTTATGATGGTACCGGCGGTGCTGGTACGCTTGCTGTTGCCGATTGCGCTGGTGGTGTCGTTCTACCTGTTCATGCGCGGCCACAACCAGCCGGGCGGCGGTTTCGTCGCGGGGTTGGTGATGTCGGTGGCGTTTATCCTGCAATACATGGTCGCCGGCACCCAGTGGGTCGAGGCGCAGATGAGCCTGCGGCCCATGCGCTGGATGGGCTTCGGCCTGCTTTCGGCCACCTTGACCGGGCTCGGCGCGCTGTTTGCTGGCTACCCGTTCCTCACCACCCACACCTGGCACTTCAGCCTGCCGCTGCTGGGCGACATCCACATTGCCAGCGCGTTGTTCTTCGACGTTGGCGTGTACGCCATGGTCGTCGGCTCCACGCTGTTGATGCTCACCGCCCTCGGTCACCAGTCGGTGCGAGCGCATAAACCGAGCAACCAGCCCAAGGCCGTTGCCGTAACCGAAGGAGCCGCCTGATGGAAGAAGTCATCGCAATTGCCATTGGAGTGCTGGCGGCCTCCGGCGTCTGGCTGATCCTGCGCCCACGGACGTTCCAGGTCGTCATGGGCCTGTGCTTGCTGTCGTATGGGGTCAACCTGTTCATCTTCAGCATGGGCAGCCTGTTTATCGGCAAAGAGCCGATCATCAAGGACGGCGTGCCGCAAGACCTGCTCAACTACACCGATCCGCTGCCCCAGGCCCTGGTACTCACGGCCATCGTGATCAGCTTCGCCATGACCGCGTTGTTTCTGGTGGTGCTGCTGGCCTCCCGTGGGCTGACCGGCACTGACCATGTGGACGGTCGGGAGCCAAAGGAATGACGTGGATGAATCAAATGATCGTCGCGCCGATCCTGCTGCCGTTGCTGACCGCCGCGCTGATGCTGATGCTCGGCGAAAAACGCCGCCCGTTGAAAGCCAGGATCAACCTGTTCTCCAGCATCATCGGCCTGGGTGTCGCCATCCTGCTGCTGTACTGGACGCAACAAGGCGGCCCCGGCTCGATTGGCGTGTACCTGCCGGGCAACTGGCAGGTGCCCTTCGGCATTGTGCTGGTGGTGGACCAATTGTCGGCGATGATGCTGGTGCTCACCGGCATTATCGGTGTGAGCGCGCTATTGTTCGCCATGGCCCGCTGGGACCGCGCCGGCACCAGTTTCCACGCGCTGTTCCAGATCCAGCTGATGGGTTTGTACGGGGCATTCCTGACGGCGGACCTGTTCAACCTGTTTGTGTTCTTCGAGGTGCTGCTGGCGGCGTCCTACGGCTTGATGCTGCACGGCTCCGGCCGCGCGCGGGTGTCGTCGGGGCTGCATTACATTGCGATCAACCTGTTGGCGTCGTCGCTGTTCCTGATTGGCGCGGCGATGATCTACGGGGTCACCGGCACGCTGAACTTTGCTGATCTGGCGCTGAAAATACCGCTGGTACCGGAAGCCGATCGCGGCCTGTTGCATGCTGGCGCGGCGATTCTGGCCACTGCATTCCTGGCCAAGGCCGGCATGTGGCCACTGAACTTCTGGCTGGCACCCGCCTACTCCTCGGCCAGCGCTCCGGTGGCGGCGATGTTTGCGATCATGACCAAGGTCGGCGTGTACACCGTGCTGCGTCTGTGGACCTTGCTGTTCTCCGGGCAAGCCGGCGCTTCGGCGCTGTTTGGCGGCGACTGGCTGGTGTACGGCGGCATGGCGACTATCATCTGCGCGGCGCTGGCGATGTTGGCGGCGCAACGCCTGGAGCGGATGGCCAGCCTGAGCATTCTGGTGTCGGCGGGGATCCTGCTGTCGTCGGTGGGCTTTGCCCAGCCAAGCCTGACCGCCGGGGCATTGTTCTATCTGGTCAGCTCGACCCTCGCGCTGAGCGCGCTGTTCCTGCTGGCCGAGTTGATCGAGCGTTCGCGCTCGGCCAATGATCTGCCGCTGGATGAAGAAATCGACGCGCTGCCCAAGGCCATGGAGTCGTTGCACCCACGCCCGGGCGTCAACCTGGACGACGAGCAGAAAGCCGTGGTCGGCCAGGTGATCCCCTGGACCATGGCCTTCCTGGGCTTGAGCTTTATCGCCTGCGCACTGCTGATTATCGGCATGCCACCGTTGTCCGGGTTTATCGGCAAACTCAGCCTGTTAAGCGCGCTGGTCAACCCAATGGGCCTGGGTAACGCGGTGGATGAGCCGATCCGCCCGGCGGCCTGGGGTTTGGTGGCGCTGTTGATCTTGTCGGGCCTGGCTTCGCTGATCGCCTTCGCCCGCCTGGGCATCCAGCGCTTCTGGACACCAGAGGAGCGCCCATCGCCGCTGCTGCGCCGCTACGAGTGTGTGCCGATCTTCTTTCTGCTCGGCCTGAGCATTCTCCTGACCTTCAAGGCCGAACCGTTGATGCGCTACACGCAGGCCACCGCCGACAGCCTGAATAACCCTGAGCATTACGTGATGGCGGTGATGGCCACGCGCCCGGTACTGAGCCCTGAATCCAAATCCGCCGCCCTGGAGGTGCAGCCATGAAGCGCCTGTTCCCTGCCCCGTGGTTGTCGCTGGCATTGTGGGTGCTGTGGCTGGTGCTGAACCTGTCGGTCAGCCCAGGCAACCTGTTGCTGGGCGCGGTGCTGGGCTTTCTCGCGCCGCTGCTGATGGCGCCGCTGCGCCCGCTGCCGGTGCGCATTCGTCGCCCCGGCGTCATCATCCGCCTGTTCTTCGTGGTGGGCCGCGACGTGATCGTGTCCAACCTGCACGTGGCCTGGGGCGTACTGACGTGCGGATCGCGCCCGCCGCGTTCACGTTTTATCAAAATCCCGCTCGACCTGCGTGACCCCAACGGCCTGGCCGTCCTGTCGATGATCACCAGCGTGACGCCTGGCACCGTATGGTCGGAACTGGCCCTGGACCGCAGCATCCTGTTGCTGCACGTTTTCGATCTGGACGATGAAGCGCCGTTTATCGAGCACTTCAAAGCCGTCTATGAGCGGCCCCTGATGGAGATCTTCGAATGAGCGCCCTGCTCTCCAATGCGATCCTGCTCAGCCTGTTCCTGTTCTCGCTGGCGATGGTGCTGACCCTGGTGCGCCTGTTCAAAGGCCCGTCCGCGCAAGACCGGGTTCTGGCGCTGGACTACCTGTACATCCTGGCGATGCTGATGATGCTGGTGCTCGGCATTCGTTATGCCAGTGACACCTACTTTGAAGCGGCGCTGCTGATTGCGCTGTTTGGCTTTGTCGGGTCGTTCGCCCTGGCGAAATTCCTGCTGCGTGGCGAGGTGATTGAATGATGCCGCTCTGGGTTGAAGTGATCGTGGCCGTGTTGCTGGTGCTCAGCAGTCTATTTGCGCTGATTGGCGCGATTGGGTTGTTGCGGATGAAGGACTTCTTCCAGCGCATGCACCCACCGGCACTGGCCTCCACACTGGGCGCGTGGTGCGTGGCGCTGGCGTCGATTATCTACTTTTCGGTGCTCAAGTCCGGGCCGGTGCTGCATGGCTGGTTGATTCCGATTTTGTTGGCGATTACGGTGCCTGTTACCACACTGCTGTTGGCGCGCACGGCGCTGTTTCGCAAGCGCATGGCCGGTGATGATGTGCCTGCCGAGGTCAGCAGCCGTCGCTGATTGATCAAGCGAATACGATCAAACTGTGGGAGCTGGCTTGCCAGCTCCCATATTGTTTTTTTGCGTCAGACGAACGATCTGATGTGCGCCGCCAACGCTGCCAGTTCCCCATCATCGGCCCGCACAAAATCGTGGGATGAGATATAGCCCTCATACGCCTCGAAAAACTTGTCGACTTTGGAACTGATGGGCTTGAACGCACTGTCCTGCCCGGTGCCATGCATGGGAAACAGCTTCGCATGCAGATGGTCCACGCCGTAGCCCTCCAGCATCATCCCGGTGCGCGCCACGTCGGGAAACGCCCGATCAATCAGCAATGCGGTCTTCTTGGTCGCCACAATCAGCGCGGACAACACCGCATCCGTCTGCGCGAACGCGTAGCTGCCGTAATGCTGCCTGGGGATCACCACGCTGAAACCAGGCGTATTGGGGAAGATCGACAGGAACGCCATATGCTGGTCGTCTTCCCAGAGGATATGGACCGGGGACGTCTTGCGGACAATGCTGCAGAAAATACAATCCATTCAAATCACCTTCTGTTTCAGGACGATGAGCAGATCAATCAGCTCACGGCCCATAGCGCCGAGCGTTTGCCCCGCGCACTTGAGCAAACCCTGAGGCACGCACAGGGCCAGTAGAAATTGGCCGCTGACATCGACCTGTCGGGCGCCTGCGACTTTCCAATGGCTACCCTCAGCGGCATAAAAAAATCGCCAGCAAAGGCGGCGCGACGGTCGAGCAATTGGGAAGCATCGCGGTGTTTGCCATTCGGGCACTGCGCGCAAAAGTCTAATTACAGGATCGGCGCGCCGAACCGGTTCAAGCGCGGCATCCAATGATCGAGTATCTCAGCTGACGCCAGCACATGATGCGCGTGCCCGATCAGCAAGCGGCGTGGCACAAAGCCGATGTAGCGCGAATCATCGCTGTTGTCGCGGTTGTCACCCAGCATGAAGTAACTGTCGGCCGGCACGGTGACCGGGCCGAAATTTCGCAGTGCCCGAACCGTGGGCATGAACTGAATGGTGCGCTGACTGTTGGCCGCAAGCTCGGTCAGCTTGATACCCGGCACGGTTTGGCCCGGCACGATCGGTTCGCTGATGTCCTGGCCATCACTGTAGGTGGCGGGTGTGCCGTTAACCCACAGCACTTCATCTTTCATTTCCAGGGTATCGCCGGGAATGCCGACGATGCGTTTGATTAAACGCATGCCGTCCTTGGGTGACGAGAACGTCACCACATCGCCGCGTTTGGGGTCATCCAGCTTGGCCAGGGAAATATCCGTAAGCGGCAACTTGAGGTCATACGCCACGCGGTTGACCAGTACCACATCGCCCTCAAGCAACGTCGGGCGCATCGACCCGGAGGGGATCGGGTTCCAGTCGGCCAGCGAGGTACGGAACACGCCGAAGCACAGCCAGAAAAGGATGACGTAACGGTAGCGGCTCAACCAACTTCGCATACAGCCTCGCACTATAAAGGGGGCGCCGGCGGCTGCCAGAGAGCCCAGGGTAACATTTGGCAATACTCGCTTATTACACCTGTGGATTAAATTAATATTAGCGTTAGAGCCCGCAATCGAAGGCCTAAAAGAAAGGAGAGTCGCCCCCCATGGAAATCAAATGCTCGGTCTTTATCGCGGCCAGCGTCGACGGATTTATTGCCCGACCCGACGGCGAAAACGGCTTTGTTCAGAGTCGGTATCAGGTCACCGCCGAGCATTGAGATTCAAGTGCCCACGCTCGGCAATTTTCGGCAGGAGTGTTGATCCAGCCCAATCACCTATCAGACCAAAGCCAATGCATTAGCATAAATATGAGTGGGCGGATGGCCGCCTTGCGCCCCCCACTTTTCCTCCTGGCCATTAATCACTGCCATGGAGTGACCTGTCATCAAACCATTGATTGGAACGCCGTGTGTGACAACACCCAGTTGCCCACGCCCCAAGGTCCTAACATCTGTGACTCGGATGTGAGCGGACAAGCCCAGACGCCGCAACCCATCTCTACGATCACTATCACCATCATTAATGCTGTAAAGCGCGGCGTCAAAACTCCTGCTGGCGTAACCATCGTTGTTTTCCCATTGTGCTCGTTTGGCACTCGCGGCATACAAAAAGCAAGCATCGGCCAGCATCGCCGAATCAGTGCCTTTAAAATCCGATCTTTGGGCTGCCGTTGCTAATTCGCTTCTGGACAGGTGGAGCCTGAAGCCATCGCGCATCACCACGTCATAGCCATCACCCGTTAGTTTCACTTGGTTGAAAATATCGGTGGGTTTCTGACCAAACCTCATCATCGCCGCTTTTATGGCCGCAACCGTGATGCAGTTCCCGTCCTTCCCTTGGCTGAAACCACTCCAGATATTACCGGGCCCACTGCCTGTGCTGGGCTTTCTTCCCGGATGACTCTTGGAGGTGTAATAGTCATAAGACTCCCTACTGTGATTGGGTGTCTGGTTGTTCACGCGCTGCTGATTGCGAAGCCCAGCTATGTTGGCAGACTGGGTATAACGCAGGGAACGCCTTGTATTGGGCAACGAGGAATCACCCGCATCTGGAAACTGTTGCTGCATAGGCTGACCAACAGCAGCCTTGGCCTCTACGTAGTGGCCAAGGGTCTGGATCAACTTGTTGAGATTGTTCTTGAAAGTGCCGTCACCCGTCCTTTCCCGGATCACCTTCAACCGGTCAATCAAACTCGAGGCTGTTTGGGCCTTGGACCCTGGCGCCGCTCTAAGCCACTCATCAACCTGTTGTCTCACCGCAGCAACATCAGCCGCAGACGCGGTGGATACTGAATTCGGTAGCCCGCCATTCTGAGCATAAAGGCCGCTCCCACCCACTGGCCCTGTTACCCCTGGATTCCACATCTACCACTCTCCCGACTAATGGATTGAAAAGCCCATAAGGCTGCAACCTTTCATTGGTTAGCCGGACACCGAAAGTTCCATATTTTAAGTAGGCTTTCTGCCCCGCCATCACCCACTTTTTCCGGCAATTGGAGCAGACGCTGGCTCGTTCCTAGCCCAACGCAGGGGCAAATCCAACAACAGCGGGTATGCAGGGCGGGCACGGTAAAATGTGGGAGCAACTGTCTTGAGGTTGATCGTCCCCACGCTCTGCGTGGGAACGAGGCAATACACGGAATTTTCCGACAGCTTTTTAGGGTTGCCCCTCGGAAGATGGCTGCCTAATCTTCCGGGGTCGCTGCAAATTCAGCGACCGGGTTTCGCAGCCCGGTTAAACTCTAGACGCACAGCGTCCACCTCAAGATAGCGGGCGCTTTTTTACGCCTGATGTTATGGCGGCTGTGCGCGGGATACCTTCGGGTATGCCGGGTGCCTAGAGTCCCGGTCTGCGAACCTGCGTACAGCTGCCACCCGATTTTCGTTTCGCAGCGATGGGTGGTGACTCCAATACTCTAGGAGCTTCGCCATGATTAAAGACAGTCCAAACCCGCCGTCGGATTCAACCGCGTTTCACGCTGCTGCTCATCGAGCAATTAACCATTATCTGAATCCTTCCGAGAAACCAGAGCCGTCAGCTGAAAGCCATGGTGTGTTTACCGTGCGCGAAGGATTAGACGTCGAGACGCTGCTGGTGAACGCGTCGGAGGATCTTTCGTCAGTTCAAGCGCTGGCAAGCCATTTGGCGTTTGAGGTAGACGGCAATCCGCGCAGCGTGGTGCTTGGAATTTGCCGGATGCTGGAGGGAATCCAGTTGATGGTGGAAAAAACACTAAGCCTCAGTTCCAGCCCAACCCAGGGATAAATCCAACAACAGCGGTTATGCAGGGCGGGCACGGTAAAATGTGGGAGCGGGCTTGCTCGCGAATACGGAGTGTCAGTTGATACATTTTTAACTGATCCACCGCATTCGCGAGCAAGCCCACTCCCGCATTGATCGTCCCCACGCTCTGCGTGGGAATGCATCCCGTGACGCTCCGCGTCACCTTGCACAGGGCTTGAGGTGTTTGCCAAAAGCAGGACGCAGAGCGTCCAGGGCGGCGTTCCCACGCAGAGCGTGGGAACGAGCCATGCTCGCACAATAAAAAACGCCCCGAACCAGTCGGGGCGTTTTTTATTCAGGGTTTACCGATCAAGCCTGATCAGCCAAGCGCCACGTCGTGCCGCCCTTGCCGTCTTCCAGCACCACACCCATCGCGGTCAGTTGGTCGCGGATACGGTCGGATTCCGCCCAGTCTTTGCCTGCACGCGCAGCCAGACGCGCTTGAATCAGCGCATCAACCTCAGCCGCGTCCACACGCCCTTCGGCGCCGGCTTGCAGGAAGTCATCGGCTTCCATCTGCAGTACACCGAGCACGCTGGCCAGTTCTTTCAAGCGCGCAGCAAGCCCTGCGGCTGCATCGAGATCACTCTCACGCAGGCGGTTGATCTCGCGCACCATCTCGAACAGCACCGCGCAGGCTTCCGGCGTGCCGAAGTCATCGTTCATCACTTCGGTAAAGCGTGCCACGAAGGCTTCGCCGCCGGCAGGCGCCACGGCTGGCAGGCCTTTCAACGCATGGTAGAAACGCTCCAGGGCGCCTTTGGCGTCCTTGAGGTTGTCTTCCGAGTAGTTGATGGCGCTGCGGTAGTGGCTCGACACCAGCAGGTAACGCACCACTTCCGGGTGGTACTTTTCCAGCACGTCGCGGATGGTGAAGAAGTTGTTCAAGGACTTGGACATCTTCTCGCCATTGATGCGGATCATGCCGCAGTGCATCCAGGCGTTGGCGTAGGTCTTGCCGGTGGCGGCTTCGCTTTGGGCGATTTCGTTTTCGTGGTGCGGGAACTCAAGGTCGCTGCCGCCGCCATGAATGTCGAAGGTCTCGCCCAGGCAGCAGGTGGACATCACCGAGCATTCGATGTGCCAGCCCGGACGCCCGGCGCCCCACGGCGATTCCCAGCTTGGCTCGCCGGGCTTGGTGCCTTTCCACAGCACAAAATCCAGCGGGTCTTGCTTGGCTTCGTCAACTTCGATACGTGCGCCGATGCGCAGGTCTTCGATTTTCTTGCGCGACAGCTTGCCGTAACCCATGAACTTGGCGACGCGGTAGTACACGTCGCCATTGCCCGGGGCGTAGGCGTAACCCTTGTCGATCAGCGTCTGGATCATCGCGTGCATACCTGGAATATGGTCCGTGGCACGCGGTTCCATGTCCGGTTTGAGGATGTTGAGGCGGGCCTCATCCTCGTGCATCGCAGCGATCATGCGCTCGGTCAGCGCGTCGAACGACTCGCCGTTTTCGTTGGCGCGGTTGATGATCTTGTCGTCGATGTCGGTAATGTTGCGCACATAGGTCAAGTCATAGCCGCTGAAACGCAACCAGCGGGTCACCAGGTCGAAGGCAACCATGCTGCGGCCGTGGCCGATATGGCAGTAGTCGTACACGGTCATGCCGCACACGTACATGCGCACCTTGTTGCCATCCAGCGGTTTGAAGACTTCTTTGGTCTTGCTGAGTGTGTTGTAGATCGTTAGCACGACATTTCCCTTAAGACAGAATCACTGGCCCCACGAATCACGCAAGGTCACGGTACGGTTGAATACCGGTGCACCAGGTTTCGAGTCCTTGATATCCGCGCAGAAGTAACCTTCGCGCTCGAACTGGAAACGGTCTTCCGGCTGTGCGTCGCCAAGCGATGGCTCGGCACGACAACCCGTGAGAACTTGCAGGGAGTCAGGGTTGATGTTGTCGAGGAAGCTGGCGCTGTCTTCAGCCTTCTCAGGGTTCGGCGAACGGAACAGACGATCGTACAGGCGTACTTCGCACTCGATGCTGGCAGCGGCCGGCACCCAGTGAACGACGCCCTTGACCTTGCGGCCTTCAGGGTTCTTGCCCAGTGTTTCGGGGTCGTACGAGCAACGCAGTTCGACGATATTGCCATCGGCGTCCTTGATCGCTTCGTCGGCACGTATCACGTAGCTGCCGCGCAGGCGCACTTCGCCGTTCGGCTCCAGGCGCTTGTAGCCTTTTGGCGGTTCTTCCATGAAGTCATCACGGTCGATGTAGATTTCACGCGCGAACGGCAGCTTGCGCACGCCGAGCTCTTCTTTTTGCGGGTGACGCGGCAGTTCGAGGTGGTCGACCTTGTCTTCCGGGTAGTTGGTGATCACGACTTTCAACGGACGCAATACGCACATGGCGCGCGGTGCGTTGGCGTCCAGATCCTGACGGATGCTGAACTCGAGCATGCCGTAATCGACCACACCGTCGGAGCGATTGGTGCCGACCATGTCGCAGAAGCTGCGGATCGACGCCGGGGTATAGCCGCGACGGCGGAAGCCCGACAGGGTGGACATGCGCGGGTCATCCCAGCCATGCACGTGCTTTTCGTCCACCAGTTGCTTGAGCTTGCGCTTGCTGGTGATGGTGTAGTTCAGGTTCAGGCGGCTGAATTCGTACTGACGCGGGTGCGCCGGAACCGGCAGGCTGTCGAGGAACCATTCATACAGCGGGCGATGGCTTTCGAACTCCAGGGTGCAAATGGAGTGGGTGATGCCTTCGATGGCATCCGACTGACCGTGGGTGAAGTCGTAGTTCGGGTAGATGCACCACTTGTCACCGGTCTGGTGGTGATGGGCGTGGCGGATGCGGTACATGATCGGGTCGCGCAGGTTCATGTTCGGCGAGGCCATGTCGATCTTGGCACGCAGCACACGGGCGCCGTCCGGGAACTCACCGGCGCGCATGCGGTTGAACCAGTCGAGGTTCTCTTCTACCGAACGGTCGCGGAACGGGCTGTTCTTGCCCGGCTCGGTCAGCGTGCCACGATATTCCTTGGCCTGCTCCGGGGTCAGGTCGTCGACGTAGGCCTTGCCGGCCTTGATCAGCTCGACGGCCCAGTCGAACAACTGGTCGAAATACTTGGACGCATAGCGCACTTCACCGGACCATTCGAAGCCCAGCCACTTGATGTCGCTTTCGATGGCGTCGATGTATTCCTGGTCTTCCTTGGCCGGGTTGGTATCGTCGAAACGCAGGTGCGTGACGCCACCGAACTCCTGGGCCAGGCCGAAGTTCACACAGATCGACTTGGCGTGACCGATGTGCAGGTAGCCGTTGGGCTCTGGCGGGAAGCGGGTGACGATCTGCGTGTGCTTGCCCGAATCCAGGTCCGTCTGGATGATCGGGCGCAGGAAATTGACCGGGACGGCAGGTCCGGCCTTGGAATTCGAGGTAGGGTCGACAGTGGGCTTGCTCATAGGATCCTTGAACAGACAGGTTCGTGGCCGGTTGGGCCAGATAAAACAAAGGCGATATCATAGCCGATGCTGTCAAGTACCTGACAGAGCAGCACCGAAAACTGCTGCATTTAATGCACCGGCGGTAAAAAACCACCTCGAAATTCCTGCAGGGCACGCTAAACTGCGCGCCTTGGCACATATTTGGCCAAACCGGTAGCGGCGCCTTGGCGTCCAAACCCACGAATTCCCTGAAAAGAGTAGTGAACATGACTAAAGTCAAACTGACCACCAACCACGGTGACATCGTCATCGAGCTGAACGCCGAGAAAGCGCCGATCACCGTCGCCAACTTCATCGAGTACGTGAACGCCGGCCACTACGAAAACACCGTTTTTCACCGTGTCATCGGCAACTTCATGGTTCAGGGCGGCGGTTTCGAGCCGGGCATGAAAGAAAAGAAAGACAAGCGTCCAAGCATCCAGAACGAAGCGGACAACGGCCTTTCCAACGACAAGTACACCGTCGCCATGGCCCGTACCATGGAGCCGCATTCGGCCTCCGCGCAGTTCTTCATCAACGTGGCCGACAACGCCTTCCTCAACCACAGCGGCAAGAACGTGCAGGGTTGGGGCTACGCAGTATTCGGTAAAGTTACCGAAGGCCAGGACGTCGTTGACAAGATCAAAGGCGTTTCCACCACCTCCAAGGCCGGTCACCAGGACGTTCCAGCAGAAGACGTAATCGTCGAGAAAGCCGAGATCGTTGGGTGATATTACTGATTTCAGATTTGCATCTGGAAGAGGAACGCCCGGACATTACCCGGGCGTTTCTGGATCTGCTCCACGGCCGCGCCCGTGGCGCCCAGGCGTTGTACATTCTGGGGGACTTCTTTGAAGCCTGGCTTGGCGACGATGGGATGAGCGCCTTCCAGCGTTCCATCTGCGAGGCGTTGCGCGAGCTGAGCGACAGCGGCACCCCGATTTTTGTCATGCATGGCAACCGCGATTTCCTGATCGGCAAGGCATTCTGCAAAGCAGCAGGCGCTACCTTGCTCAAGGACCCGAGTGTCGTGCAGTTTTACGGCGAGCCCGTGCTGTTGATGCACGGCGACAGCCTTTGCACCCGCGACGTCGGCTATATGAAGCTGCGGCGCATCCTGCGTAACCCGATTGTGCTATTTATCCTGCGGCACTTGCCGTTGCGCACCCGCCACAAGCTGGCGCGCAAGCTGCGCAGCGAGAGCCGTGCGCAAACGCGCATGAAGGCCAACGACATTGTCGATGTCACGCCCGATGAAGTGCCACGAGTGATGCAGCAGTTCGGCGTGCGCACCCTGGTCCACGGCCATACGCACCGCCCGGCCATTCATAAACTGCAGATTGGTGACCAGGCGGCCAAGCGCATTGTGCTGGGAGATTGGGACAAGCAAGGTTGGGCGTTGCAGGTGGATGAGCAAGGGTTTGCGCTGGCGGCGTTTGACTTTGTGAACCCGCAGTTGGCATTGCCCGGCGCATAACTTTCAAAACGCCGCCGCTCCAATGTGAACCGAGATCCAAATGTGGGAGCGGGCTTGCTCGCGAAGGCGGCGTGTCAGTCAACTCAGGTATCGACTGAACCACCGCTTTCGCGAGCAAGCCCGCTCCCACATTTTTGACCGCGTACAACTTCAGATCAGTGCCCCGAAGCCTCCGGCCCGGCCTTCGCGCCAAACGGCGGTTTGGCCAGCCACACCAGCAACATCAAGCCCATGAACATCCACCCCAGCAACGTGAAGTAATCCACGGTGGACATCATGTACGCCTGGCTGGTGAGTATCTGGTCCAGCTGCGCATAGGCCTTGTGCCCTGCCCCACCGAGCGCCTGCAAGGCATCACGGGTGGCCGAGTCGTAGGTGGTCATGTTCTCGCTCATGTACGCGTGGTGCTGGTCCGCCCGGCGAATCCAGATCCAGGTGGTCAGCGACGCCGCAAAGCTACCGCCCAGGGTCCGCAGGAAGGTCGCAAGGCCTGCGCCGTCGGCGATCTGCGCCGGCGGCAAGTCGGACATCAAAATGCTCAAGGTCGGCATAAAGAACAGCGCCACGCCGATCCCCATGAACAACTGCACCAAAGCGATGTGGGTGAAATCCACCTCATTGGTAAAACCTGCGCGCATAAAGCAGCTCAAACCAATCGCCAGGAACGCCAGGCCCGCCAGCAGGCGCAGGTCGAACTTGTGCGCGTACTTGCCCACAAACGGCGACATCAGCACCGGCAAAATGCCGATCGGCGCGACCGCCAGGCCCGCCCAAGTGGCGGTGTAGCCCATCTGGGTTTGCAACCATTGCGGCAGGATCAGGTTGATCCCGAAGAAGCCCGCGTAACCCAAAATCAACACGATGGTGCCGATGCGGAAGTTGCGGTAGGCAAACAACCGCAGGTTGACCACCGGGTGTTTGTCGGTCAGTTCCCAGATGATAAATACCGCCAGGGCAATCACCGAAATCGCCGCACCAATGATGATGAAGTTGGACTCGAACCAGTCCAGGTCATTGCCCTTGTCGAGGATGATCTGCAACGCGCCGACACCGACGATCAAGCTCAGCAAGCCGACGTAATCCATCGGCTGGTGACTGGTGACCACCGGGCGTTTCTTCAGTTGCGAACGCACCACCATCACCGCAAAAATGCCGATGGGCACGTTGATAAAGAAGATCCACGGCCAGCTGTAGCTGTCGGTGATCCAGCCGCCGAGGATGGGCCCGGCAATCGGCGCCACCACCGTGACCATCGCCAGTAACGCCAGGGCCATGCCGCGCCTGGCCGGTGGGTAAACCGCGATCAGCAACGTCTGGGTCATTGGGTACAACGGCCCGGCGACCAGGCCTTGCAGCACCCGAAAGCCAATCAACTCAGGCATCGAGGTGGAAATACCACAGAGGAACGACGCCAGCACAAACAGGATGGTCGCCCACAAAAACAGCTTCACCTCGCCGAAGCGGCGGCTCAGCCAGCCGGTAAGCGGCAAGGCAATCGCGTTGCTCACCGCAAACGAGGTGATCACCCAGGTGCCCTGCTCCGAACTCACGCCCAGGTTGCCGGAAATGGTCGGCAACGCCACGTTGGCGATGGTGGTGTCGAGCACCTGCATAAAAGTCGCCAGCGACAGGCCAATCGTGGCCATCAGCAAGCTGGGCGGCGTAAAGGACGCGGGGGCGTTAGCGCTCATCAGCGTTGCACAGCCTTGGGTGCGGCGAGGCTGTTGTCATGGATCAATTGGCTGATCATGGCATCGGCTTCGGCCAGTTGGCGGTCATACACGTTGGTGGTGAACGAGGCCTTTTGCGGTGCCTGTTGCGCGAGTACCGGGCCGCTCTGGTCGTGCAGGTTGACGTTGACCACGGTGCTCAAGCCCACGCGCAACGGGTTCTTGGCCAGCTCATCAGCATTGATATGGATACGCACCGGTACACGTTGCACGATCTTGATCCAGTTACCGGTAGCGTTCTGCGCAGGCAGCAGGGCAAAGGCACTGCCGGTGCCGGCGCCGAGGCTGTCGACGGTGCCGGTGAATTTCACGTCACTGCCGTAGATGTCCGCCTCGATGTCCACCGGCTGGCCAATACGCATATCACGCAGTTGGGTTTCCTTGAAGTTGGCGTCGATCCACAACTGGTCCAGCGGGATCACTGCCATCAACGCGGTGCCGGGCTGCACGCGCTGGCCCAGTTGCACGGTGCGCTTGGCCACATAGCCGGTGACCGGTGCGATCAAGGTGCTGCGCGCGTTGGTCAGGTAGGCCTGACGCAGTTGCGCGGCGGCGGCTTGCACGTCCGGGTGGGACGAAATCACCGTGTCATCCACCAAGGCATTGGTGGTTTTCAGTTGCTGCTCAAGGTTGGTCAGGGCGTTTTTGGCGGCGGTCAGGCTGTCACGCGCATGGGACAGTTCTTCCTGGGAGATCGCACCGCCCTGGGCCAGGGTCTTACGCCGGTTGAAGTTGTCCTGGGCGGTTTGCACGTCAGCTTTCTGTGCGTTGACCTGGGCTTTCATGCCGTCGACATTGCTGTACAAACCGCGTACCTGGCGCACGGTGCGGGCCAGGTTGGCCTGGGCACTTTGCAGGCCGACGGCGGCGTCATTCGGGTCGAAGTTGATCAGCACCTGGCCCTCATGGACCAGGTCGCCGTCGTCGGCGCCGATGCTGACCACGGTGCCGGTGACCAGCGGGGTAATTTCCACCACGTTGCCGTTCACATAGGCGTCGTCGGTGCTTTCATTGAAGCGCCCGTAGAACTCATACCAGCCCCACACGCCGACTACGCCAAGAATGACGATCAGCGCCAGGCCGATCAGCATGACCTTGCGTTTGCGCGGGTTGTTATCGGGTTTTTCAGTTGCGTTGCTGTTTTCGGCAGTGGCCATGACAAATACCTCAAATTATTCCGTACGGGTGGCGGGGCTGGTCGTGGTCGCGGCCACGTTATCGGCGTTGAATCCGCCACCCAGGGCTTGCATCAATTGAATCGACAGGTCGATCTGCGCGGAATTCAGGGTCGCCAACTGACGCTGGGCCTGCAGCAATTGCTGCTCGATGCTGAGCACATCCAAATAGTTACCGATGCCGGAGCTGTAACGCTGCACGCCGGTATCGTAAGACTGCTGGGCAATGTCCGCAGCGTGTTGCTGCGCCTGGATCTGCCGGCCGGTTTCGCGCAGTTGCATCAGGGTGTTGCCGATATCGCCCAAGGCT
This sequence comes from Pseudomonas onubensis, assembly GCF_965653655.1. NCBI lineage: Bacteria > Pseudomonadati > Pseudomonadota > Gammaproteobacteria > Pseudomonadales > Pseudomonadaceae > Pseudomonas > Pseudomonas onubensis. The sequence continues at coordinate 69,360 of NZ_CBFHAZ010000020.1, forward strand.
TGCACCAGGGTTTTGTTGTACTGGGCCACGGCCAGGTCGTAATCGGCGTCGCGGGCATCGAGGTCGGCACGCAAGCGGCCACCGTCGAAGATCGGCAGCGAAATCGTCGGCGCAATGCTGAAGAAGCGGCTGGCCGAGCCAAACATCGCATCACCGAGCAACGACTCGGCCCCGGCGCTCGCGCTGAGGTTGAGGTTGGGGTAGAAGCGGGTTTTGCTCGCGGCCACATTCTTGCTCGCCGCCTCGACACGCCAGCGTGCGGCGATCAGGTCCGGGCGACGGCCCAGCAGTTCGGCCGGCAATACTGAAGGCACGGCGACGGCGCTGGGTTTCAGCACATTCGGGCGGCTCAGCTCGCCGCCACGGTCCGGGCCTTTGCCGAGCAATACGGCCAGGGCGATCTTGGCGCTTTGCAGCTGTTTTTCGGCATCGATCAATTGCGACTGGGAGCTGGCTTCCAGGCTTTCGGTCTGCTGGTACTGGTACTCGCTGTCGATACCGGAGCTGAGGCGACGTTTGCTCAGGTCGAGCATCTGGCGAGTGCGCTTGAGGTCATCGTTGGCCAGGTCACGCACGATATGCGCCTGGCCCAAGTCGCTGTAAGCCTTGGCCACGTTGGCAGCCAGGGTCAAGCGAGCAGCTTGCTGGTCGACTTCGGCGGCACGCGCCTGGCCCAACGCGGCTTCCCAGGCGGCGCGCTGGCCACCCCAGAGGTCGAAGTTGTAGTTGAAGCTGGCGCCGATGTTGCGCACGGTGGCATAGGCATCGCCCTGCCCGCGCGGGTCCTGGTCCTTGGCCAGGCGCGAACGGCTCACGCCGGCGCTGGCATCCAGGGTAGGCATGCGTTCGGCGTCGGCGGCATAGGCGGCGGCTTCGGCCTGGTGCGCACGGGCGCTTGCCACTTGCATGTCAGGGCTGTTTTGCAGGGCTTCGTGGATCAGGCCATCAAGCTGCGGATCGCCGAGGCTTTTCCACCAGTCGGCGGTTGGCCAGGCGGCCGTGGACAGGGTCACGCCGCTCAAGGATTTGCCGGTTTGCAAGGTGTTGGCGTCGAGACGTTGGCCCTGGGTGTCGAGGCCGCTGAAGTTGGCACAACCGGCCATGCTCATCGCCACCAGCACCAGGCTGAGTGCACGCGTTTTCATTAATTACCTACCCGCTGGATGACGATGGCGTCACCGGCAGCTACCAGAATTTTCTTGAGGATTCTTTCCAGGCTTTCCAACTCACCAGGCTCCAGGGCACCGGCCAGTTCATTCATCGACTGCGCGCCGATATGCGGCAACATGTCGGCCAGGCGCTGGCCGTCTTCGGTGAGCACCAACTGCACTTGACGCCGATCCTGTTCGGAACGCTTGCGCGCCAGCAGGCCCTTTTGCTCCAGACGGTCGAGCATGCGGGTCATGGAGCCGCTGTCCAGGGACAGATTGCGGCACAGCTCCGCCGGGGTATCGACGTCGAACTGGGCAATGATGATCAACACCTTGAACTGCGCGGCGGTGACGCCGTGGGGTTCCATATGGGTGTCGATAATGCGGTCCTTGAGCAGCGCCGCCCGGCCCAGCAACAGGCCAAGGTGGCAGTTGCGAAAGCTGTCAGGGGTGTAGTGGGTCATCGAAAGTCACCTTATTACTGCCTAGGCAGTGAATGTATGACAAGATGTTACTGCTTAGGCAGCGAATGTCAAATGGAATTATTAGCTTGCTTGGTATTTTCTCGACAGGAGGGATTGGAATACAAACAACTGTGGGAGCTGGGGTTGCCTGCTATAGCGATTTGGCGGGGGTGTTTGGTCGGGGTACATATCCATTGCTGCGGTAACGGCTGCCTAAGGTTTCGCTTTTACAGCGACTCACTTTTCGAAGGACCGAAAAGTAAGCAAAAGGTCCTCGCCCCAACACTCGGTGCCTCGCTGTGGCTCGGCATGCCCGCAATCCGACAGTGATTTGGGGGGCCGCCGCGATGGGCCATCCTTGGCCCAGCGCGGCTAAACCGGCTTCCCTGCCGGTTTACCCCCCAAATCACTGTCAGATTCCGGCCATCGTGTTTAACGGGGCGATTTCAGATCAAGATCAAAAGCGCAGATCAAAAGACCGCTGACTTCGCCAGCGAAAAGGATGTAAGAGCCGGAGCAACAGCAACAGCAGCGCCATACTCGGTCAAAGGTGGGAGCGGGCTTGCTCGCGAATGCGGTGTGTCAGTCAATTCATCTGTCACTGATACACCGCATTCGCG
>NZ_CBFHAZ010000021.1:0-70254 GCF_965653655.1 Pseudomonas onubensis
AATCTGCCTTTAACGGTCGAGGCCCATGGTGGAACTCGGGAGCGTCACACATGAATCAGGCGCTGCCGAAGAAACTGTGGGACAGCCTCGGACTGGTCTCAATACTGGATACGATAAACCGGCTTAATCGCATAACCTGAACCGCCGTATACGGAACCGTACGTACGGTGGTGTGAGAGGACGGCGGATGTGAATCCGCCTCCTACTCTATGTGCGCCAGGCATGGCGCGTTGCGCGAAGCGCAACCAGCTTGGCTGTGGTGGCCTCGCTGGTGACTTGGAGGTGAAAGTCCTCTACACACCCGGCAAGGGGAAGTGTTAGCCAGAGGCAAGGGTGTCGCGGGTGACTGCGAATCTGAAGGAAGCCCGAGGCAAAATGCTGGCCTGACGAACAGGAAGCGGATAGAGGCGGCGTAGCGGGGTAAGACGGCATAAATCGTTAAAGCCCAATACTTGCACGGAATGCTACGACGTATATCCGACAGGCATAAGCAGGAAGGTCGCGCGAATTACCCTGGGAGATCTGTAGGTTTGCCACTGTGCTACCGGCGTCGAGAGGCGACGGGATGAGCCTGCAGAAGTCAGCCGAGGCCGTAGTAAGTGGCGAAAAAAAAACCACGCCACCAAGGGCCGAACAGGTTATGCCGCCAGTAGGCGTCAGAGTCTCGCTGAATGTTGAAACGCAGAATATTCTCCAAGAGAAAACTGTTATCCCAAGTCCCGGACGGTACCCGAGGATGACGGCTGACAGGGCGCAAACATCGGCGACGTCTGTGACGTGGACGAACGCGGAACCGGGAAAAGAGCCACGTGGCACGGCCATGGGGTTGCGATTACCTGGGTTACGGGATGAGCTGGCATCAACAGCCGAGGCTAAGAGTGGCAACGATGAGCCTGGGCCGCTTGCGTGATCGACTCAGAGTTCTTCTGCGCGGAGCGCGGGGTTGCAAGATGGTCAGGACTATCGAGCGAATAAACCCTGTTTTGCGCGGTTGGGCGGGCTACTTCAAGCTGAGTCAGGGCAAAAGGGCCCTCGAAAAGTTGGACGGCTGGGTGCGGCATAAACTTCGGTGTGTCCTGTGGCGCCAATGGAAACGGCCCTCCACGAGGGCGCGTAACCTAATACGCTTGGGGCTCACTGAAGATCGCGCCTGTAAATCTGCCTTTAACGGTCGAGGCCCATGGTGGAACTCGGGAGCGTCACACATGAATCAGGCGCTGCCGAAGAAACTGTGGGACAGCCTCGGACTGGTCTCAATACTGGATACGATAAACCGGCTTAATCGCATAACCTGAACCGCCGTATACGGAACCGTACGTACGGTGGTGTGAGAGGACGGCGGATGTGAATCCGCCTCCTACTCTATGCGCGATAAAAAACACAGCACAGCACTCAGGGATTGCCTTTGGCTGCCGTTACAGTGATGGCAATGTGATACAGGTCACATTGAATGTGCTTAACTGTGCTCAGTGAAGGCACTGTGCCATCTTTCTGAGCGGGTCGGAGCTTTACCCTTGTCACGCGTGTCCGCTGTACGTTTCAGTCATTTTCTTCCTTCGTTGCTGCTGTTGCTGGCCGGGCTCTCGGCTGCGTATATCAAAGACCTCAACGTGTTTTTCACCTCGCTGTTCAATGTGCTGCCGACCTTGGTGCTGTTGCTCGGCGGAGCCTATTGCGCGGTGTATCGGCGTCAGCGTGAACTGTTTTTGATGATCACGGTGTACGTCGTTTACTTCCTGCTCGACACCCAGACCGATTACTACCGCGACAACGGGCGCGTTCGCGAAGACGCCGCCGTGGTGTTCCATCTGTGTTGCTTGCTGTTGCCGTTGTTGTTCAGCATTTACGCGTTGTGGCAGGAGAAAACCCACCTGTTCCGCGACTTCGTGGCGCGCTGCGCCGTGCTCTTTGCGTTCGGCAGCGTGGCACTGGCGCTTGAACAGAGTTTTCCCCAGGCCTTGCTGAGCTGGCTGGCGGAGATTCGCTGGCCGGCGCTGCATGGCAGTTGGATGAGCCTGATCCAGCTGTCGTACCCGATGTTCCTGATTGGCTTTGTCACCCTGGCGGCGCAGTACTGGTATCAGCCGCGGCCCTTGCACGCGGCGCAACTGGTGGGTTTGCTGGGGTTGTTCTGGATGTTGCCGCAAACCTTCATCCTGCCGTTCACCCTGAACATCATGTGCAGCCAGGTAATGCTGATGATTGCCGCGGGTGTGGCACACGAGGCTTATCAGATGGCCTTTCGCGATGAACTCACCGGCCTGCCGGGGCGGCGCGCGCTCAATGAGCGCATGCAACGGCTGGGGCGCAATTACGTACTGGCGATGAGTGACGTCGATCACTTCAAGCGCTTCAACGACACCCACGGCCACGATGTCGGTGACCAGGTGCTGCGGCTGGTGGCCAGCAAGCTGTCGAAGGTCAATGGCGGCGGGCGTGCCTATCGCTATGGCGGGGAAGAGTTTGCCGTGGTGTTCGCCGGCAAGACGTTGGACGAGTGCATGCCGCACCTGGAAGAGATCCGCGAGATCATCGCCAACTACGACATCAAGCTGCGCAACCCGGACCGCCCCCACGACGACCAACAGGGCCGCCAACGCCGGGCGGGCAGTGGCGCCTCGAGTGTGTCGGTGACGGTCAGCATCGGCGTGGCCGAGCGCCAGGCCGAACAGCGCACGCCCGAAGAAGTGCTCAAGTCCGCCGACCAGGCGCTCTACGCCGCCAAGGGCGCCGGGCGTAACTGCGTGGTCGCGTCTGGCCAGAACCGCCGTGGCGCGGTGCGCATGGAGAGCGCTGCCGGTTGAGTGATGGCGGTGTATTCAGCGGTTCTACAGTGATTGTTCGGGGCGGTGGCCGGCAGTAGGTTGAAGGTATCTGCTGCCGGAGACATTGCCATGCCTGACTACAAAGCTCCCCTGCGCGATATGCGCTTTCTGATCGACAACGTGTTTGATTTTCACGGCCATTACGCCGCGCTGGGCGCCACCGACGCAAGCCCGGATATGGTCAGCGCGATCCTCGAAGAAGGCGCCAAATTCTGCGAAAACGTGTTGTCGCCGCTTAATCGCATTGGCGATGAAGAGGGTTGCCACTTCGACAACGGCGTGGTCACTACGCCCAAGGGCTTCAAGCAAGCCTTCGCCCAGTACGTGGAAGGCGGCTGGCATGGCGTGGCGGCGGACCCGGCCTATGGCGGCCAGGGCTTGCCGCTGTCCCTGGGCCTGGTGCTCAGCGAGATGATCGGCTCCAGCAACACCTCCTGGGGCATGTACCCGGGCCTCACCCACGGCGCCATGTCGGCGATCCACGCCCACGGCACCGAGGAGCAGAAAGCTACGTTCCTGAGCAAACTCACCGCCGGCGAATGGACCGGCACCATGTGCCTCACCGAAGCCCATTGCGGCACCGACCTGGGCCTGATCAAGACCCGCGCCGTGCCCCAGGCGGATGGCAGTTACGCGATCACCGGCAGCAAGATCTTCATCTCGGCCGGCGAACACGACATGAGCGCCAATATCATTCACTTGGTGCTGGCCAAACTGCCGGACGCTCCGGCGGGCACCAAAGGTATCTCGTTGTTTATCGTGCCCAAGTTCCACGCCGATTCAGGCGAGCGCAACGCGGTGCACTGCGGCTCTATCGAGCACAAGATGGGCATCAAGGCCTCGGCCACCTGCGTGTTGAACTTCGACGGCGCCAAGGGCTTTTTGATTGGCGAGGCGAACAAAGGCTTGAACTGCATGTTCACCATGATGAACCACGCACGCCTGGGCACTGGCATGCAGGGTTTGTGCAATGGCGAGGCAAGCTTCCAGGGTGCGATCAAATACGCCAACGACCGCCTGCAAATGCGCTCGCTGACCGGCGCCAAGGCCCCGGATAAAGCCGCCGACCCGATCATCGTGCACGCCGACGTGCGGCGCATGTTGCTGACCATGAAGGCCTTCAACGAAGGCAATCGGGCGCTGACCTACTTCACCGCGCAATTGCTCGACACCGCGCACTTGAGCAGTGACGCCGCCCAACGCCAGGAGGCCGAAGATCTGTTGGCGTTCCTCACACCTATCTGCAAAGCCTTTATGACCGAAACCGGGCTGGAGGTGACCAACCACGGTATGCAGGTGTTCGGTGGCCATGGCTACATTCGCGAATGGGGCATGGAGCAACTGGCGCGTGATGCGCGGATTGCGCCGATCTATGAAGGCACCAATGGCATTCAGGCGCTCGACTTGCTGGGCCGTAAGGTACTGGGCAGCCAGGGCAAGTTGCTGCGTGGGTTTACCAAGCTTGTGCATAAGTTCTGCGCGGCAAATGCCGAGCATCCGCAGCTCAAGGCCCAGGTGGAGCAGCTCAACCAACTGAACCAGCAATGGGGCGAGTTGACGATGAAGGTCGGCATGGCCGCCATGAAAAACCCGGATGAAGTGGGCGCGGCGGCGCTGGATTACTTGATGTACAGCGGTTACATCATTCTGGCGTACCTTTGGTTGCGCATGGCGATTGCGGCGCAGTCACAGGACGACGCAGAGTTCGCCCAGGCCAAATTGGCCACCTGCGATTTTTACTTCAAGCGCCTGTTGCCACGTACCGCAACGCACCGCGCCGCTGTGGAGGCGGGCAGTGAGTGCCTGATGAGTTTGCCGGCGCAGTTGTTTGCGCTGTAAAGGTGCCTGATTCACCGCTGGTCAAATGTGGGAGCGGGCTCTTTGTGTGACTTATAAATACTGTTTGGTCACTAACAGACCCTATGTGTCTCAAATGTTGTTCGGGTACACTCGGAGCCTGTAAAACCGATCCTATCGAATCACTTTTCATGTTCTCACGAGGTTTGCCATGGCTGATTACAAAGCGCCGCTGCGTGATATGCGCTTCGTCCTCAACGAAGTTTTTGAGGTCGCCAACACCTGGGCCCAATTGCCGGCATTGGCAGACACCGTAGATGCCGAAACCGTTGAGGCGATCCTTGAGGAAGCCGGCAAGGTCACGGCCAAATCCATCGCGCCGCTCAGCCGTAATGGCGACGAGCAAGGTTGCCGTTGGGCGGACACTGCTGTCAGCACGCCGGATGGTTTCCCACAGGCTTACAAGACCTACGCCGAAGGTGGCTGGGTGGGCGTAGGCGGCGACCCGATCTTCGGCGGCATGGGCATGCCCAAGGCAGTTTCGGCCCAGGTTGAAGAGATGATCAACTCGTCGAGCCTGGCGTTTGGCCTGTATCCGATGCTGACCTCCGGCGCCTGCGTTTCCATCAACACCCACGCCAGCGAAGAGCTCAAGGCCACCTACCTGCCGAAAATGTACTCGGGTGAGTGGGCCGGTTCCATGTGCCTGACCGAAGCGCATGCCGGCACCGACCTGGGAATGATCCGCACCAAGGCCGAGCCGCAGGCGGACGGGTCCTACACCATCAGTGGCACCAAGATCTTTATCACCGGCGGCGAGCATGACCTCACCGACAACATCATCCACCTGGTGCTGGCCAAGTTGCCGGATGCGCCGGCAGGGCCAAAGGGTATCTCGCTGTTCCTGGTGCCGAAGTTCATGGTCAATGCCGACGGCAGCCTGGGCGCGCGCAACCCGGTGAGCTGTGGCTCGATCGAGCACAAGATGGGTATTCAGGCATCCGCGACCTGCGTGATGAACTTCGATGCAGCCGTGGGTTACCTGGTGGGCGAGCCGAACCGTGGCTTGGCGGCGATGTTCACCATGATGAACTACGAGCGTTTGGGCGTGGGTATCCAGGGCCTGGCGTCGGGTGAGCGCTCCTACCAGAACGCAATTGAATATGCGCGCGATCGTCTGCAAAGCCGTTCGCCGACCGGTGCCCAGGCCAAGGACAAAGTGGCCGACCCGATCATCGTGCACCCGGATGTGCGCCGCATGTTGCTGACCATGAAAGCGTCGAACGAAGGCGGTCGCGCGTTCTCCACCTACGTGGCCACGCAATTGGACATCGCCAAGTTCAGTGAAGACGCCGCCGCCCGCGAACGTGCGGACAACCTGGTGGCGCTGCTGACCCCTGTTGCCAAAGCCTTCCTCAGCGACCTTGGCCTGGAAACCACCGTGCTCGGCCAGCAGATCTTCGGCGGCCACGGTTACATCCGCGAGTGGGGCCAGGAGCAGTTGGTGCGTGATGTGCGCATCACGCAGATCTACGAAGGCACCAACGGCATTCAGGCGCTGGACTTGATGGGGCGCAAGATCGTTGGCAGCGGCGGGGCGTTCTACACCCTGTTTGCCGACGAGATCCGCCAGTTCATCGCTGCTTCAGGCGCAGAACTCGGTGAGTTCACCCGACCGCTCAGCGCAGCCGTGGATAACCTCGATGAGTTGACCGCCTGGGTACTGGACCGCGCCAAGACCAACCCGAATGAAATCGGTGCGGCTTCGGTTGAGTACCTGCACGCCTTTGGCTACATGGCCTATGCCTATATGTGGGCGCGCATGGCCAAGGCCGCGCTGGGCAAAGAAGCGCAAGAAGACTTCTATGCCAGCAAGCTGGGCACCGCGCGTTTCTACTTTGCCCGCCTGCTGCCGCGTATTCATTCGCTGAGTGCGTCGGTAAAAGCCGGTAGCGAATCATTGTTTTTGCTGGATGAAGCACTGTTTTAAGGGCTTGGAGGGCGTGTAAGCATTCTCTTACATGACGTGCTGCTATTCGTCCTCTATCGCCAAATTGGATCCACGGATAATCTACTTCACATGGACGTCGCGCAGGAAGCGCAAAGCAACAACAGGGACACGTAGGATTCTGCCAGGATGGCGGAGTGAAATGGATGTCAGGGAAACAGTCTGCAAAGCCCCGCTTCGGCGGGGTTTTCTTTTGCCCGCGAAAAAGTCAGGCGCTTGCCGACGGGGCATTCATCACGTCTTCCAGCAAGGTGCGCAACAGCGCCACCGTCGCTTGCTGGCGCTGCACGTCGCGGCAGACCAACCCTACTTTCAGCGGCACCCTGGGTTCGCTCAAGGGCTTCCACAGCAGCGCCTTGCTGTTGTGCTCATCCTGGGAGCGCCCCGGCAATACCGTGGCGAGCTGGGTATGGGGCAAGCTGTCGAGAATCCCTGCCATGGTATTCAACTCCGCCTGCACCTGAGGCCGTCGCCCCAGGTTGGATAACTGGCCTTGCCAGATCTGGCGCACCTGAAACTCTTCCCCCAACAGCAGCATCGGCAACTCCGCCGCCTGCTTCAGCGAGACTTTCTTGAATTCCCGCAGTGGATGGTCTTCAGGGATGACGACCTTCAGTTCATCTTCGTACAGCAACACGCCAGTCAACCCCGGCTGCCGGGGTGGCAGGTAGCTGATGCCGATATCCAACGAGCCGTTGAGCAAACGCCGCTCAATCTCAAGCCCAGTCAATTCATAGATCTGCACCACCAGATGCGGTTGGGCTTTGCGCACGCGCTCGAGCATCTGCGGGACCAGGCTGGTGTGCACAGTTTGCAGCACGCCAATGGCCAGGGTGCGCATCGCCTGACCCTTGAAGTTGCGCAACGCCTCGACGGCTTGCTGCATGCCATCGATCAGCGGCAAGGCGTGGTTATATAAGGTGTGTGCCGCCAGTGTGGGCAACAGGCGCTTGCTGCTGCGCTCGAACAGGCTCACATCCAGGTTCTGTTCCAGCTGGCGGATCTGTTGCGACAAGGCCGGTTGTGAGATCGACAGGCGCTCGGCGGCTCGGCCCACGTGGCCTTCCTCATACACCGCGACGAAATAACGCAGTTGCTTGAAATCCATAAGACTTACTTATCGAAAAAGCTGGAAAATCGAAATGGCCGATGGCCCCTCGGACGCCTAGTCTAGCGCCTATTCGCAGGGCTTACAGGGCCGGATCGGGCAATGAATAGCGTTTATGTTGATGGCGTTTACATAGGCAAGGCAAAACACTCCGCGTCAAGGTCTGCTGGGCCTGTCGACCAAGGTCCGGTTGCTATCGGGGGTAAATTGTGAATTTGTTCCGTCGACCTGCACCGAGCCTGGACGATCTGGTTCTCGATATACCGCGTGATGATCTCTCCAGCGAATGCCTGATGCCCACTGTGGCGCGCCCGGCCCAAGTCTTCGTGCGGGGCCAAGGCTCGTGGCTTTCGGACAGCGATGATCGTGCCTATCTGGACTTCAACCAGGGCGGCGCCGCCAATAGCTTCGGCCACAGCTCGCAGGTCGTGCTCACGGCTTTGGCTGAGCAGATGCAAACGTTGATCAACCCCGGCGTTGGCCTGTACAACCGGGCGCAACTCAATTTGGTCGACCGTCTGTGCCATCGCACCGGCAGCGACCAGGCTTACTTGCTCAACAGCGGGTCTGAAGCCTGTGAGGCAGCGATCAAGCTGGCGCGCAAGTGGGGCCAACTGCATCGCGGCGGTGCCCATCACATCATCACGGCCAGCGGCGGTTGCCATGGTCGTAGTTTCGCCAGCATGGCCGCGTCGGCGGGTGCTGGTAACAATCGTTTCGAGCCGCAATTGCCAGGCTTCAGCCACGTGCCTTTCAACGACCTGCCGGCCTTGCACGCCGCCGTCGATGCGCAAACAGTCGCGATCATGCTGGAGCCGATCCAAGGCGCAGCCGGGGTGATTCCTGCGACTGAGCATTACCTCAAAGGCGTTGAACGCCTGTGCCGCGAGCTGGGTATTCTGCTGATTCTTGACGAAGTGCAAACCGGCATTGGCCGCTGCGGGACATTGCTCGCTGAAGAACAGTACGGCGTGCGCGCAGACATCATCACGCTCGGCAAGGGCCTGGGCGGCGGTGTGCCGCTGGCCGCGCTGCTGGCGCGGGGCAAGGCCTGCTGTTTTGAAGTGGGCGAGCTGGAAGGTACGCATCACGGCAATGCGCTGATGGCGTCGGCGGGTGTCGCGGTACTCGACGCTGTGCTGGAAAGTGGCTTTCTCGAGCAGGTCCGCGAAGCCGGCTTGTACTTGGGAGAAGGGCTTGCCCGTTTGGCCTACCGTTATGACCATGGGCAATTACGCGGCAACGGGCTGATGTGGGGCCTGACGCTGTCGGACGATTGCGCAGAGGCGGTGGTAAAGGCTGCGCTGCACGAAGGCTTGATCCTCACGGCCGCGCAGCCTGACTGCTTGCGTTTTACCCCTGCCTTGAACATCAGCAAAAGCCATATCGACGAAATGCTCCTGCGCCTGGCGCGCGCCTTCTCCCGCGTGCGCACCGCACAACTGCAATGCCGCAAGGGCATCGCTGTTTAACCTCATATCCTGAACCGTCTCGCGGCATACGCGGCGCCTCCAGCCTGATTCTTTTGGCTGGGGGCGTTTTTTTGTCTGCTCACTTCAGGATGGCCCAATGCCAGATCCCACTGAACCCTCACGAACGCCCACGGTCGATTAGCTACACGGCTCACACGAGCCGATTTTTCGGAGCTGACCCATGGACATCATTCGTATCATCATCGCTATCCTGCTGCCGCCACTGGGTGTGTTCCTGCAAGTGGGTTTCGGCGGCGCGTTCTGGCTGAATATCCTGCTGACCCTGTGCGGTTACTTCCCCGGCATCATCCACGCGGTGTACATCATCGCCAAGCGCTGAGGCCGTCAACCTTTTGCAATGAGCCGTGAGTTGCGCTCGTTGCGAAAGGCCAACTGCTCGATGGTCTGGGTGGCATGTTCGGCTTCTTCCCGCGCCTTGAGGATGATGCCGTGCTGCTCGGACTTGCTGCACACCGGGTCGGCATTGCTCGCATCGCCTGTGAGCATGAACGCCTGGCACCGGCAGCCGCCAAAGTCCTTTTCCTTTTCATCGCATGAACGGCATGGCTCGGGCATCCAGTCGTAGCCGCGAAAGCGGTTGAAGCCAAACGAGTCGTACCAGATGTGTTGCATGCTGTGGTCGCGCACATTCGGAAATTGCACCGGCATCTGTCGGGCTCCGTGACAGGGCAGGGCGGTGCCGTCTGGTGTGACTGTCAGAAAGATACTGCCCCAGCCATTCATGCAGGCTTTTGGACGTTCCTCGTAGTAATCCGGCGTCACGAAAATGAGCTTGCACGGATGGCCTTCGGCTTCGAGCTTGGCGCGGTATTCGTTGGTGATGCGTTCGGCGCGAACCAGCTGTTCCTGGGTCGGCAACAAGCCCACACGATTGAGCTGCGCCCAGCCGTAGAACTGGCAGGTGGCAAGTTCGACGAAGTCCGCCTCCAGTGCGATGCACAGCTCGATAATGCGGTCGATCTTGTCGATATTGTGCCGATGAGTAACGAAATTCAGCACCATCGGGTAGCCGTGCGCCTTCACCGCGCGGGCCATTTCCAGCTTTTGTGCGAAGGCTTTTTTCGAGCCGGCGAGCAGGTTGTTTACCTGCTCATCGCTGGCCTGAAAACTGATCTGGATATGGTCCAGGCCCGCCTTCTTGAAGTCACTGATCTTCTGCTCGGTGAGGCCGATGCCAGAGGTGATCAGGTTGGTGTAAAAACCCAGCTTGCGCGCCTCGGCGATCAGTTCGGCAAGGTCCTGGCGCACCAGAGGTTCACCGCCGGAAAACCCCAGTTGTGCGGCGCCCATTTCCCGGGCTTCGCGAAACACTTTGATCCACTGCTCAGTGCTCAGCTCTTTACCCTGCTCGGCAAAATCCAGCGGGTTGGAGCAATACGGGCACTGCAACGGGCAGCGATAAGTCAGTTCGGCGAGCAACCACAGTGGCAGGCCGATCGGTGGCTTTTCAGGCAAGTTCGATCCAGTGCTCAGCACGGGCGACCTCCATGAATTGCTCGATGTCTTGACCGAGCTCAGGCACGCCGGGGAATTGCTTATCCAGCTCGGCGATGATGGCGGCCACGTCGCGTTCGCCGTCGATCAAGCCACCAATCAATGCGGCGCTGTCGTTGAGCTTGATCATGCCTTCGGGGTAGAGCAACACGTGGCCCTTTTGTGCGGGCTCGTACTGGAAACGATAGCCCTGGCGCCAGGTTGGTTTTCTGCTGCGATCAAAGCTCATAGGGTGATCCCTTTATGCCAGACCCGCTGCTCGGTCACACTGTGATACGGCGGGCGTTTGAGTTCGTAGGCCATGCTCATGGCATCCAGCATGCTCCACAGGATGTCGAGTTTGAACTGCAGGATTTCCAGCATGCGTTCCTGGCCTTCGCGAGTGGTGTAGTGCTGCAGCGTGATCGCCAAACCATGCTCAACGTCGCGACGCGCCTGGCCCAGGCGGGTGCGGAAATACTCATAACCGGCCGGGTCGATCCACGGGTAGTGCTGCGGCCAGCTATCGAGGCGCGACTGGTGGATCTGCGGCGCAAACAGTTCGGTCAGCGAGCTGCTGGCGGCTTCCTGCCAGCTGGCGCGGCGGGCAAAGTTGACGTAGGCATCCACCGCAAAACGCACACCGGGCAGCACCAGTTCCTGGGAGCGCAACTGGTCGGGGTCAAGGCCGACGGCCTGGCCCAGGCGCAGCCAGGCTTCGATACCGCCGTCTTCACCGGGCGCGCCGTCGTGGTCGAGCAGGCGCTGGATCCACTCGCGGCGGATCTCACGGTCCGGGCAGTTGGCCAGGATTGCCGCGTCTTTGAGCGGGATGTTCACCTGATAATAGAAACGGTTGGCGACCCAGCCCTGGATCTGCTCGCGAGTGGCGCGGCCTTCGTACATCGCCACGTGATACGGGTGATGGATATGGTAGAAGGCGCCTTTAGCCCGCAGGGCGGCTTCGAATTCGGCGGTGGTCAACGGTGTGTCAGTCACTTCGTCTGCTCCTACAATTCAATGCTCATGCCGTCGTAAGCCACTTCGACATTGCGCCGCACCAGCTCGGCGCGCTCTGGAGAGTCTTCATCGAGTATCGGGTTGGTGTTGTTGATGTGGATAAGCACCTTGCGCTGCTCAGGTAGCTGCTCCAGTACTTCGAGCATGCCGCCGGGGCCGTTTTGCGCCAGGTGGCCCATCTCGCGGCCGGTGCGGGTGCCGACGCCACGGCGCTGCATTTCATCGTCGTCCCACATCGTGCCGTCCACCAGCAGGCAGTCGCTGCCGGCCATGATTTCCAGCAGCGGCGCATCGACTTTGCCCAGGCCCGGCGCGTAGAACAGTTTGCCGCCAGTGCGCAGGTCTTCGACGATCAGGCCGATGTTATCGCCTGGGTGCGGGTCAAAACGGTGCGGCGAGTAGGGCGGCGCAGCGCTGCGCAGGGGCAGCGGGGTGAAGCGCAGGTTCGGGCAGGCCGGGATCGTGAAACTGGCGTCCAGCTCGATACGGTTCCAGGCCAGGCCGCCGTTCCAGTGGGTCAACATGGTGAACAGCGGGAAACCGGTGCTGAGGTCTTCATGGACCATGTCGGTGCACCACACCTGATGCGGGCAGCCTTCGCGCAGGCTCAAGAGGCCGGTGGTGTGGTCGATCTGGCTGTCCATCAGGATGATTGCGCTGATGCCGGTATCGCGCAGGGCACGGCCGGGTTGCATGGGCGCAAAGCCTTGCAGTTGCGCACGGATATCCGGCGAAGCATTGCACAGCACCCAGTTCACGCCATCGTCGGAGATCGCGATGGACGATTGGGTACGCGCCTGGGCGCGCAGGCTGCCGTCGCGAAAGCCTGCGCAGTTCACGCAGTTGCAGTTCCACTGCGGGAAGCCCCCGCCGGCGGCGGAACCTAGAATCTGGACAAACATGATTGCTCCATCACGCAAAGCTCAAAACAAAAACGCCCCGGGCGAACCGAGGCGTTGTATTACTCAGCCAATCAACGGCTGGCGAAGTACATGGTGACTTCGAAACCGATACGCAGATCAGTGTAAGCGGGTTTGGACCAGGTCATATTCATACTCCTACCAAGGGATGGGACGTTCACTACCAAGTAATACATATAGTCCACCTCCTATCGGAGATGTTCAGATATTGCGCATGAATATTACGCAATTCTTTTCAAGTTAGCGCTGTCTTGACGGAAAAAGCCTGTTGCAGGGTTGGCAACGATCAGGCGGCTGGCTGCCAGGCGTCGTTGATGCGCGGGCCGTTGGCCACGCAACGCCAGCCGCCGGTCGCGTCGTTGAGTTGCTGGGCCGCGCGCAGTACATCCTCGCGTGTGCGGTTTTGTATCAACTCTTGTAGCAGCTCCAGGTAACCCGACGGATGGCCCGCCAACTGCGCCTGCCACAGCAGCTCGGCGGCCTGGCTGAGCGGCAGTTGCTGGGCACTGAATTGCTGCGCCAAGGCCTGGTTGCCCAGGTCTAGGCTGTTGTCGATTAACGCCGGTAATTGCTTCAGAAAGCTTTGCAGGTGATCGATGATCCCGCTCAGTGAAATGCTGGGGGATTGCACGCCAAATAGCAGCCCGGTTTGCCCGTTGACCTGTCGGATGCCGCTGAATACCGCGTAGCCGATTTGTAGCTCAACCCGCAGACGCTGGTAAAAAGGCCCTTGGAGTAGATGCCCAAGCAGTCGCCAGGCGGCTTCATCGGCCAGGGAAGGCGTGGGCGTGGGGCAAAAAAGCAGTAGAGCAGCTTCGTTGGAATCGGTTTTCACCTCGTGCCAGAGTTTCTGACCGGCGAGGGGCTGCGGCGTGCGTTCAATACTTGTCGGCTGACCCGGTAGCCGCGCTGCGGCAATTTTGATCGCGGCTTCACAAGCGGCCGGTAATCCAAAGCCGAGCCCATGCCATCGAGCCGTCGCCCATGAAGCGGGCCCAGAGCGAGTATCAGAGCAGCAAGCGGGCAGCGCCTTGAGCAACGCTCGGATGGCGATCATCGGTGTCGCGGCGGGTGCTGCTTCTGGTGGCTGGCTTAAGCTCTGCGCCAATACGTCCAGAACAGCCGGCATGGGCTGGTGAAGACCGACCATCTTCACCAGGAAATCATTGCCGATCGTTTCGAAAGACAACTCAACACCGGCCTGCCGGGCATTCTCGCGCAATGGTTGTAACGTATGTTCCAACCCCACGGGCGCGGCGTTATCAAACCGCCATTGCAGATACAGCGCGCCTTCATCGGTGTCATCCGCCAATGCCTGGCTGAATGTCAGCGCCGACACCTCCCGCCGGCCTCGGGAGCGGTCTTGGGCGAAGGTGCGCAAGCCACGGTGGGCGCTGGTCTGGCCACGGATCAGCCCGGCGTGTTGTTCTTTGGCAGATGGACGCAGGAACGGGTTGCTGGGCGGCAACTGCCAAGGGTGTTGGGACGGTTTGAGTTGCAGCGAGTCCAGCAGCGCTTTCAGTGCGGCAGCGCCTTGTTGCGAAAGGTCTTCACGTTCATTTTGCACCACTGCCAGTGCGCTTTGGATCTGTTGCTGGCGAGCGTTCAACAAGGCGAACTCTTCACGCATAAATGCCCAATCGCTGTGTGCGAAAAAGCTCAGCCAGTCGTGCAGCAATGCTTCGATTTGCGTAGCCGAATCGTCTTGAGTAGTGAGGGTAAAGTCGATATCCAACACGGCTTGCCCGACGAACGCATAAAGCACGGACGCCTGCATTGCGCTGGCCAGTTTTCGTGCTTTCAGCTCAGCCAGTAAACCACCCGGCGCCGCAGCGTTGAGCCAGGTGCAGAGAAACTCCAGTGCTTGGCGCGGAGCGCCGCAGGTGATGACGTGGTGCAGGTGATTATCGGCGACGTGTTGATAGCCCCGCGCGTGGCCTGGCATCAATGCCGGCGGTGCGGTTTGTGGGCGCAGCGGGCCTGGGGCCAATTCGTCGCTGAAGCGCTGGGCCAACGCTTGCAGCTCTTCCAGTGACTGCGGGCCGGCAAGCCTCAACGTCATCTGCCCGCTCTGATAGAACTCGCGGTGAAATTCCCGCAGTGCCCGCTGAAACGCCTCACGCTCCACCGGCAGACTATCCCGGTTACCGGCATGAAAACCGCGCAGCGGATGGTCCGCCGCCAAGCCTTCCAGCAGCGCAACCTGCTGCTGCGCCTTGGCATCCTGGGACCAGGCCACAAACTCCGCCTGCAGCACTTCGCGTTCACGCACTTGATCTTCAATCGCCAGGCGCGGATGGGTGAGCATATCCGCCAGGCGCTCGAGTCCACCGGCAAAAGTTGGCTCTGGCAACTCAAAGAAAAAGTCCGTGGTGCGCTCGCGGGTGCTGGCGTTGACCTGCCCGCCCTGGCGCTGCACGTAAGCCATCAAGCCTTCGCTTGTGGGAAAGCGCGCGGTGCCGAGAAACAGCAAATGCTCAAGAAAATGCGCCAAGCCCGGCCACGCCAATGGCACGTCATGGCTGCCGGCGGCCACGCGCAACAGCGCGGCGCAACGCTTCAAGCGTGGCGCATGGCGCAAGGAAACCCGCAGGCCGTTGGCCAAGGTCAAGTCAAGATAATGAGGGTGGGCCGGCGCAGGCATGGGCACTTCCGAAACGTAGAATGTGCCTATGCTAACAAACCGTCTGGCTCAGGGCTTGTGCAGCGCGCCGTACAACTCTGGGCGACGGTCTTGCAGGTAGTGGTTGCCGGCGCGGGCATCCATGATCGACTGGCGATCCAGCGTACCGACGATCAACGCTTCATCCAATCCCGCCTGGGCGATTCGCTGGCCATTGGGTGCAGCAATACTGCTCTGCCCGCAGTACTGAATCTCGCCTTCGTGCCCACAGTAGTTGGCGTAGGCCACATAGCATTGGTTTTCAAAGGCCCGCGCCCGCACGGTCACGTCGGCAACAAAGTCGAACGGCACCATATTGGCTGTCGGCACCAGGATCACCTCGGCACCGGCCAGGGCCAGGCGACGGGTGTTTTCCGGGAACTCCAGGTCGTAGCAGATCAGAAACCCGAGCTTCCAGCCGTTAAGCTCCACCAGCGGGAAGTCATCTTCCCCGGCACTGAACATCGAGTGGTCCAGGTCGCCAAACAGATGAGTCTTGCGGTAGTTGCACAGGCGCTGGCCGTGGGCATCGATCAACTGCACGGCGTTGTAGATTTGCCCGTCCGCAGCCCGCTCCGGGTAACCGTAGAGGATTGCCAAGCCGGCGCTTTTGGCCAGATCGGCAATCGCCTGTGCCGATGGCCCATCCTGAGCTTCGGCGAGTGCGCCCACCGCTTCGGCACCGATGTTGTAGCCGCTGAGGAACATTTCCGGCAGCACCAGCACGTCGGCGCCGGTCGCTTCATGCGCCAACTGATGCAGGCGCTTGAGGTTACCGGCCACATCCAGCGGCAGCGGCGGGCATTGGTACAGGGCGACGCGCATGCTCAACTCCTTAATCGGCCAGGGCGATCGGGCCGATTTCGTCAAAGACATCACCTGGGCCCGGGTTTTCGGGGTGAGTGCTGCCGCCGAAGTGGGTCATGATGCCCCACACCGCGTTCAGCGAGGTTTGCACCGCGCCCTCGACCCACGCAGGCGTCCAGGATACGTCGTCACCGGCGATAAAGATCCCACGCTGTTCGGCGGGCATGTCCTTCTGCATAAAGTGCGCATACATGCGCTGGTTGTAGCGATAGTGGCCGGGCAACGCGCCTTTGAAGGCGCCGAGGAAATGCGGATCGGCTTCCCAGGACACGGTGATCGGGTCGCCGATGATGCGCGCCTTGATATCGACTTTCGGGTAGATCTTTTTCAGCGCGTCGAGGGCCAGCTTCACGCGCTTGTCGATGGGCTGCGGGAGCATCTTCAGCGCGTCGCTCATCCACGAATACGACAGGCAGATCACGCCGGGCTTGTCGTCACCGTTGTCGAACAGATAGGTGCCACGCGTGAGGCGGTCGGTGAGGGTCATGCTCATCAGGTCGCGGCCGGTCTCCGGGTCTTTGTCCTTCCAGAATGGGCGGTCGACCATCACGAAGGTTTTCGACGACTGCATGTAGCGCGTGCGGTCCAGCGCCATCCACATCTTTTGCGAGAACAGCGTTTCGTCGCATTCGATCTGAGTGGTCAGCAGCCAGCTTTGGCAGGTGGTCAGCACGGCGGCGTATTCGCGGGTGTCGCCGTAGTTGTCGGTCACCGCAAAGCGGCCATCGGCAGCGTGGGCAATGCGTTTTACCCCCGCCCGTGGCGCACCGCGATGCAAGGAGCTGAGGCTGGTGCCGGCGGGCCAATGGGCGCAACGCTCCGGCACATGGCGCCAGATGCCCATGGGCACTTGCGCTACGCCGCCAACCACCAGGTGTTGGTGATCGTCGCAGTTGGTCATCACCACGCGGAAGATTTCCAGCATCGAGTTGGGGAAATCCGAGTCCCAGCCACCCGTGCCGAAACCCACCTGGCCAAACACTTCACGGTGCGCGAACGACAGTTTGGCGAACGCCTTGGAAGTGGCGACGAAGTCATAGAAGGTGCGGTCGTCCCACAGCGGTACCAGCTTGTTCCACAGCGCCTTGAGGCGCGGCACGTCACGGTCGCGAATAGCTTGCTGGATATCACCGAACTGCGAGCCGGCCTCCAGCGCATCCGCCCAGGCATCGGCCACTTCCTGGAACAGTACCGGCAGGTCCGAGAGTTTCTGCGCGTAGTGGGTCTGGCCTTCGAGGTCGACCACTGTGCTGCCGGAAGCCGGCGTCAGTGGGTTAGGAAAAGGCTTGGTCTCCAGGCCCAGCTTGTCCACATAGTGGTAGAACGCGGTGGACGACACCGGAAAGCGCATGCCGCCCAGCTCGGCGATGATGCCTTCGGCGCCTTCAAAGGCCTGGGAACGCAAGCGCCCGCCCATCTTCGAGGCTTCATACACCACCGGCTTGAGGCCCAGCTTCATCAGTTCGTAGGCCGCCACCAGCCCCGCGATCCCGGCCCCCACAATTGCCACTTCCGCACCATGGTTGGCGGCGGGAATGCTACCCAGGCCGGCCGGGTGTTCAATCCAGTCATCAAAGGCAAACGGAAAATCCGGGCCGAAGATGGTGATAGGTTTTTTACCGTCGGCGGGATGGCGATTGGTCTTGCTGAGGGTGCTGGACGGAATGCTCATGGCTGACCTTACTGATGACTCGGCGGGATTCGGCCCGTTGAGTATAGGAAAAGATGGCAGCCAGTTTAGGGAGCGTAGCGTTCGTTATTAAGACGCAATGTGTCGTCGGATTGGATTGTTTTTAGTCAGAATGACGAAGTAGCTGGTCAAACTGGCTGGCCACGGTCCAATTTGTTACTGAGGATGATCGACGTGGTGGTTTTTTCCACGCCCTCGACGCTGCCGATCTGGTCCAGCAACTGGTCCAACTGCTCCGGCGAATCAGTGCGCAGCCAAGCCACGTAGTCGAACTCGCCACTCACCGCACACAACTGCTGCACCTGCGCCATGGCGCTCAACCGGCGCAACACTTCCTTGCCCGAGCGCGCCTGAACGGTAATGCCGACATACGCCTGCAAACCCCCATCGACCACACGCTGCCCGAGGCGCACGCCATAACCGGTGATCACCTGGGTTTTCTCCAGACGCGCCAGGCGCGACGTTACCGTGGTGCGCGCAATCCCCAACTGCCGGGCAAGCATGGCTACGCTTTCGCGTGCGTTGATCTGCAAGGCAGCGATCAATTGGCGATCGATTTCGTCGAGGGCGGGCAAGGGTGGGGCTCCAGTGCGAGGGCAGTGAGGCGGTATGTTACAGACTTCCAGACACGAAAAAGCCGCGCAATGCGCGGCTTTCTTGTTTGGTGGGCCCAGTAGGACTCGAACCTACGACCAAAGGATTATGAGTCCTCTGCTCTAACCAACTGAGCTATAGGCCCTCAGTAGGACGCGGATTATAGCGACGGTTTCCGTGCTGTGCCATCCGAAAAGTCTGAAACCCGCATATGAAGAAAAGTCTCGGCAAAAAGCTCCGGCGGCAGCGGCAGGCTGACGATGTAGCCTTGCATCTGTTCACAGCCTTCGGCGGCGAGGAAGGCTTGTTGTGCGGGGTTTTCCACGCCTTCGGCGATGATGGTGAATTGCATGCTGTGGCCCAGGGCGATGATGGCGCGCACGATTGCGGCGTCGTGGGGGTCGTCGGGCAGGCCGCGCACGAAGGACTGGTCGATCTTGAGGAAATCCAGTGGCAGGCGCTTGAGGTAGCTGAGGGATGAATAGCCGGTGCCAAAGTCGTCGATGGCCAGTTGCACGCCCAGGTGCTTGAGTTGGTGCAGCACTTCGAGGGCTTCTTCGGCCTGGCTCATGATGAAGTTTTCGGTGATCTCCAGTTGCAGGCAACCGGGCTCCAAGTGGTAGTCGTGCAGCAGTTGTTCGATGCGCGCCAGCAGGTTGGGGTGGCGCAGTTGCGCGCCGGCGAGGTTGACTGACAGTGGGCCGAAGTCGTCGAAGGCGTGTTTCCACGCGTGCATCTGCCGGCAGGCTTGTTCCAGTACCCAATCGCCAATTTGCAGGATCATGCCGTTCTCTTCGGCCAGGGCGATGAAGTGTTCCGGCGGCACGTCGCCAAAGGTCGGGTGGTGCCAGCGAATCAAGGCTTCGGCGCCGATCAGTTCCTGGGTGATCAGGCTGAGCTTGGGTTGGTAGTACAGAAACAGCTCTTCACGCTCGATGGCGCGGCGCAGTTCGTGTTCGAGGGCCACGCGTTCGTTGGCTTGGGCGGTGAGGTCCTGGGTGTAGCTTTCGACCCGGTTGCGGCCTTTGGCCTTGGAGCGGTACATCGCGGCGTCGGCGTTTTTGACCAGGGTGGCGACGTCGATGCCGTCCTGCGGATACAGGCTGGTGCCGATGCTGGCGCTGATAAAGAACTCATGCTCGCCGGCCTGGAACGGCGGGGTGAAACAGGCGAGCAGTTTATTGGCCAGGTGTTCGGCATCGCTGGCTTGTTGCAGGCCGGGCAGCAGGATGATGAATTCGTCGCCGCCCAGGCGTGCCACGGTGTCGATGTCGCGCAATTGTTCCTTGAGGCGCACGGCGATGTCCTTGAGCAGCAGGTCGCCGACGGGGTGGCCGAGGCTGTCGTTGATATGCTTGAACCGGTCCAGGTCGAGGAACAGCACGGCGCCTTGGTTGCCGGTTTCTTCCTGGCTGTTGAGGGCAGCTTGCAGTCGGCTTTCAAACAGGGTGCGGTTGGGCAGGCCGGTCAGTGGGTCGTGGTGCGCCTGATAGTCGAGGCGAGCCTGGGCGTGCTTGAGGCTGGAGATATCGGCAAACACGGCAACAAAGTGCGTGATCAACTGGTCGCGGTTGCGCACGGCGCTGATGGTCAGCCAACTGGGGTACAGCTCGCCGTTTTTGCGGCGGTTGGAAATCTCGCCCTGCCAATGACCGTGGGCCGTCAATTGATGCCACATCGCCGCATAGAACGCGCTGTCATGCAGGCCGGAAGCGAGCAGGCGCGGCGTGCTGCCGAGGGCTTCGGCTTCGCTGTAGCCGGTAATTTCGCTGAAGGCACGGTTGACGGCGCTGATGTTCTGCCGGGTGTCGGTGATCAATACGCCCTCGGCGGTGCTCTCGAATACGGTGGCGGCCTGCTGCAGTTTTTCCTGCATCACTTGGCGCTCGGTGATGTCGCGGGCGATGGTCAAGATGCAGTCTTCCTCGCCGATGGGTAGCGGGCGGCTGGACACTTCGCACAGGCGAATCGAACCGTCGGCGCGACGGATATGGCAGACGAAGTCGCGCACAAAACCGTCGCGCTGCATCAATTCCAGCAGGTGCTTGCGTTCGTTGAGGTCGACCCAGATGCCCAGGTCCAGGGTCGACTGGTCGAGTGAACTGGCGCTGGTGAAGCCCGTCAGGCGGGTGAAGCCTTCGTTCACTTCGATCAAACGCCCGTCGCGCTGGCGGCTGAGCAGCAAGCCATCGGGTGAGGCGTGGAAGGCCTTGGCGAATTTCTCTTCGGAGGTTTGCAGCAGTTGCTGGGTTTCCTTGAGTTGGGTGATGTCCCGCACCACCACCACCAAGGCTTCGGTGGTGTCGAGTTGGAACGGCTCGGCGGAGATCAGCCCGGTAAACGCTTGGCCATTGCTGCGCAGAAACGGCATTTCCAGGTTGCGGATGCTGGTGGTCTGCACACGTTGCAGCAGGTCGGGGCCGACGCCTTGAACCCCCCAGATATTCAGTTCGGTCGCAGTTTTGCCCACCACTTGGTCGGCGCTCAAGCCGATCTGGTCTTCGAATGCTTTGTTCACCTCCAGCAGACAGCCATCAGAGAGGCGGGCGATCACCAGAATGTCCGGGCATTGCTGAAACACCGAGGCAAACTTCTCTTCGGAAAGCTGCAGCGCTTCTTCAGTACGCTTGGCTTCGCTGATATCAATCATCAAGCCGCGCAACACCGGCTCATGGCCGTGCTCGATCAGGCTGACGATATCGCGCACCCACAAGCAACGGCCGTCGGCGGTAATCACCCGGTAATCGAGGCTGTGATCGCGGTTGGCACGGGTTTCCCGGTAGCAGTATGCCTCTGCGCGGGTCAGGTCGGCGGGGTGGATGATGTTGCGCCAGAAGCCTGGAATCAGCCAATGGGCACGGGGATAACCCAGCAAGTCTTCGGCGTGGGGCGACACGTAGCTGTAGGTGAAGTCGGTGATGCTGGCTTCCCAGGCAATCGCGGACAGGCTCTCCACCAGGCCACGATAATGGTATTCACTGCTGCGCAATTCTTGCTCAAGGGCAACCCGCCGGGCAATTTCCGAGCTGAGCCGGCGGTTGATGCGAATCACGATGGCCAGCACTGTGCTCAACAGCAGGACCGCCGGCAGGCCGTACATGAGCAAATCGGCCCAGAAGGTGCGGTGATCGGTGAAGCTGCCGACCCAGTGTTGTTGGATTGCGTCGGTTTCGTCGGAGCTGAGGTCGGCGAGGACTTTGTCCAGGATGCCCACCAGTATTTTCTGATCGCGCGGCACGCCCATCGCCAACTGGTAGCGGTAGGGCGTTTCGCCACTGACGTATAAACCATCCAGCTTGAGCTGGCGCAGGCTCCAGACGCTGGAGGCGAGGTCGCCGACAACCGCATCCACTTCATCGGTGGCCAGGGCTTGCAGTGTCGAGCTGACGTTGGGCATGGCCACCAGGTTGAGGTCGGGGTGGTGGGTGCGCAACAATTCGTGCGGCGCGTAGTTGTCCACCACGGCAATCTTCAGGCCGTACAGGTCTTTGAGGTTGCGCGGTTTCGCGCCGCCCTCATGGGCGAGGATGACGATGGGAAAGTCCAGGTACGGGCGCGTAAAGGCCAGGTAGTTCTGGCGCTCGGGCGTCGACATGATGCCGGGCAGCAGGTCGAGCCGGTTGTTTTTCGCCTGGTCGAGTACGGCGGTCCAGTTTGCCGGCTCGATGAGCTTGATCCGCACGCCCAGGCGGTCCTGGATCAGGCGTACATAGTCGGCAGCAAGGCCTTGATATCGGCCATTTTCATCACGGTATTCGAAGGGCGGCCAAGAAGCGTCCACCCCCAGGCGCAGCTCCTGATGGTCCGCCAGCCAGCCACGCTCATCATCAGTAAGAGTCAACGCGCCAGCCGTTGCGGTCCAGGTCAGCAGCGACAGCAGTATCACGGTCGGCAGTCTGGGCATAACGGTCTCGTTATGGCACGGGGAATGTGTCGAGTGTAGACGGGCATTGCGGGGGGAGGGGTATTGCGGGGGAAGTTAATCTGTAGAAATTAATCTATAGAAAACAAAACCCCCGGCCTGGGCCGGGGGTTTTGGTATCACTCGTCGAGGAAGGAGCGCAGATGCTCGCTTCGCGTCGGGTGGCGCAACTTGCGCAGCGCCTTGGCTTCGATCTGACGGATCCGCTCGCGGGTCACATCAAACTGCTTACCGACTTCCTCAAGGGTGTGATCGGTATTCATGTCGATGCCGAAACGCATGCGCAGTACCTTGGCTTCACGGGCAGTGAGGCCGGACAGTACGTCGCGAGTCGCTTCTTTAAGGCTCTCAACAGTGGCGACATCGATTGGCGACTGCATGGTCGAGTCTTCGATGAAGTCACCCAGATGGGAGTCTTCGTCATCACCAATCGGCGTTTCCATGGAGATCGGCTCTTTAGCGATCTTCAATACCTTGCGGATTTTATCCTCAGGCATTTCCATGCGTTCGCCCAGCTCTTCCGGGGTCGGTTCGCGACCCATTTCCTGCAACATCTGCCGGGAAATACGGTTGAGCTTGTTGATTGTCTCGATCATGTGCACCGGAATACGGATGGTGCGGGCCTGGTCGGCGATCGAGCGAGTGATCGCCTGACGGATCCACCAGGTGGCATAAGTCGAGAACTTGTAGCCGCGACGGTATTCGAACTTGTCCACCGCCTTCATCAAGCCGATGTTGCCTTCCTGGATCAGATCGAGGAATTGCAGGCCACGGTTGGTGTACTTCTTGGCGATCGAGATCACCAGACGCAAGTTTGCTTCAACCATCTCTTTCTTCGCGCGGCGGGCCTTGGCCTCACCGATCGACATGCGACGGTTGATGTCTTTGATTTCAGCAATCGTCAGACCGGTTTCGGTTTGCAGCGCGATCAGCTTTTGCTGGCAACGAATGATGTCCGGTTGCAAGCGGCCAATGGCTTCGGCGTATTTGCCTTTGCCCTTGGCGAGGCCGTCGGACCAGCTTTCGTCTACTTCATTGCCCGGGAACTGGCGCAGGAAGTCGGCACGCGGCATGCGTGCATCACGCACACACAGCTGCATGATTGCGCGCTCTTGAGCACGCAGGCGCTCAAGGGCACTGCGAACACGCTCAACCAGGCCTTCAAATTGCTTGGGCACCAGCTTGATCGGCATGAACAGCTCAGCCAGGGCCACCAGCTCGGCAATTACCAGCTTGTTGGCGCGACCGTGCTTTTTCAGAGCCTTGCGGGTGATTTCCATTTGATCGGAAACCGCACCGAAACGCTGGGCTGCGATGATCGGGTCCGGACCGCTTTCAACTTCGTCTTCGTCGTCGCTGCTGGCTTCAGCATCGTCGTCTTCGGCTTCGTCGTCGGCTTTCGCGGCTTTCGCATCGACAGGCGGCGGCACTTCGGCGGCAGGCGGCGCAATGCCGTCATCCGGGTCGATGTAGCCACTCAGAACGTCGGACAGGCGACCACCTTCGGTGGTAACGCGGGTGTACTCGGAGAGAATATGGTCAACCGTGCCTGGGAAGTGCGCAATAGCGCCCATCACTTCACGGATGCCCTCTTCGATACGCTTGGCGATTTCGATTTCGCCTTCGCGTGTCAGCAGCTCCACGGTACCCATTTCACGCATATACATGCGCACCGGGTCCGTTGTGCGGCCGATATCGGTCTCCACCGCAGCCAACGCGGCGGCGGCTTCTTCAGCGGCGGCTTCGTCGGTATCGGCGTCGGCCAGCATAAGGGAATCCTTATCTGGCGCAGTTTCGAATACGTTGATCCCCATGTCGTTAATCATGCGGATGATGTCTTCCACCTGCTCTGGATCTGAAATATCCTCAGGCAGGTGGTCGTTGACCTCCGCGTAAGTCAGGTAACCCTGCTCACGACCCAGTGTGATCAACTCTTTGATACGAGACTGCTGTTGCGCTTTTCCGGACATAACACCCTATCCACTGAAGGTCTTGGCGGGCAAAAAACAAGCCGAGGATTATACCCGAGCTATGACCTCACACGCCAGCTGAGGTCGGGTTTGATGTGCAAACATTCTGTTTTAAGAGGTCGCGCATCTGTTTTGCTATCTGAATTTGCTCTTCAGCCGACAAACCCGGCTGTCTTGCTCGCTTGATCAGCTCATCCAGGGTCTGAGTGTGCTGACCTGCGGATAACCTAGTAATGGTGTCTAAAAACTGTTGTTCAAGGTTGTCGCCGTCAATTAGCCACTCCTTTTCCGCCAATGCTTTGAGCAAGCGTCCTTGTTCGGTGCCATGCCAGCGAGCCATCAGTTGAATTGAGTTTAGCTTAGGATTTTTCTGTACCGCCTCGATCAAGGCGATCAGTACCTGAGCATAAGTGTTGCTCTCGTTGGCAAAGTGATCGGCGCTTTCAACTTTTTTCGCCAATTGCGGGTGGTGAATAAGTGTGCGCAGTGCAATGAGCGTTGGAGCTTCGACAGCGACAGGCGTTCGCGGCGTGTAAGCCTCGTCACGGTCCCCGCGCTTGCCGCCCTTGCTCCAGGGTTTTTTGTCCCATTTTTTGCCGCCGGCGCCAGGTTTTTTCGGTGTCCACTCCTGCTGGGGCGCGTAGGCTTCCTGCGGTTGGTGGAAGTCGGAATAATCCGGCATGGCGTCGTAATCCATGCCTGGGTCGTAGGCCGGTGGTGCTCCCTGCGGCGCGCTGTGCACCAGTTGGCTGACGGCCTCGCCACTCAAGCCGGTGATTTCCAGCAGGCGCATGCGCATCAGCGATTTCAGGTTGGCGCCCGGTACTTTGTCGATCAGCGGTGCTGCGAGGGTGGCCATGTGGGCCTTGCCTTCGAGGGAGCGCGGGTCGGCTTCTTCGGTCAATTGCTGGAAGAAATAGTCCGCCAGCGGCTGCGCGTGTTGATTGATGCGGGCACGGAAGGCGTCGGTGCCTTCGGAGCGCACCAGTGTGTCCGGGTCTTCGCCTTCGGGCAGGAACAGAAAGCGCGCGCGGCGTCCGTCCTGCAGACTCGACAACGTGGCTTCGAGCGCACGCCAGGCGGCGTTGCGGCCAGCCTGGTCGCCGTCGAAACAGAACAGTACGCTGGGCACCACGCGAAACAGGCGCTTCATGTGTTCTTCGCTGGTAGCGGTGCCCAGCGTAGCGACGGCATTGCGCAGGCCCTGCTGGGCCAGGGCAATCACGTCCATGTAGCCTTCCACCACGATGATTTCATCGAGGTTGCGATTGTTCTTGCGTGCTTCAAACAGGCCGTAGAGTTCCTGACCCTTGTGAAACACCGGTGTTTCCGGGGAGTTCAGGTACTTGGGCTTGTCGTCACCCAATACGCGACCACCAAAAGCGATGATGCGGCCACGGCTGTCGCGGATCGGAAACATTACGCGGTCGCGGAAGCGGTCATAGCGCTTGCCGGTCTCGGCGTTTTCCACCAGCAGGCCGGCATCGATCATGGCCTTCTGCTGCAGCGTGTCGCTGCTCAAGTGTTTGTACAGGTTGTCCCAGCCCGGCGGGGCGAAGCCCAGGCCAAAATCCCGGGCGATCTCACCGGTGAGGCCTCGGCCCTTGAGGTACTCGACGGCGGCCTTGCGCTGCGGATGGCTTTTAAGCGCCTGACGGTAGAAGTCGGCAGCGGCCGTCAGCAGCGGGTACAGCGGCGAATCAGTCGGTTGGCGCGGCTTGTGCGGGCGGCCACTTTCTTCGCGGGGGATTTCCATGCCGGCGGCTTTAGCCAGTTCCTCGACAGCCTGGGGGAAGTCCAGGTTGTCGTGGTCCATGATAAAGCCGAGGGCGTTGCCGCCTGCGCCACAACCGAAGCAGTAGTAGAACTGCTTGTCGGGGCTGACGCTGAATGACGGGGTTTTTTCTTTGTGGAACGGGCAGCAGGCGGTGTAGTTCTTGCCGGCCTTCTTCATTTGCACGCGCGAGCTGACAACATCGACGATGTCGGTGCGGTTAAGAAGGTCGTCAATAAAACTCTGGGGAATCAGCCCGGCCATGGCGTTCTCGTCATCACTGCGTGTAAATGAGGGCCCGTGAAGTGATCAAGCGCGCGTATCGAGTGCTCGAACATCTGTCGTTTATATGGGGAGTGTATCTGCCGAGCATTCACTGACGTTAATTTCTATCAGTCTTCGGCTTGGAATGTTGCCCGTGCGTCCGGTGTTGGCCAATAGTGGCCTCGGAAACGCCTTGATGGGCACAGCCGACACAGTTGATCGTCTGTTTGTAGAAATCTGTGTTGCAAGAAAAAGGGGTGTGCTCGTCAGTAGCCTTGTTAGGCTCGTCAGAAGAGACGCGCACCGCTGGCAGAAGAGCCAGTCCTGACGTGTGAAGCAGTGTCTCGGTCGCGTGTGCGGCGTCGACGGTGAAGCATCAAGCGATATCCGCAAATGCCAACAGCCCGGCTGAGGGCCGGGCTTGGCAGAAGCTTGCTACGTAAGTCTGTGTATTAGTACAGACGAACGGCGCGGCGCTGTTCGCGCTGAACTTTCTTGGCGTGACGCTTAACAGCGGCTGCTGCTTTACGCTTACGCTCAGAAGTAGGCTTCTCATAAAATTCGCGGCTACGAACTTCAGCCAGAACACCGGCTTTTTCGCAGGAGCGCTTGAAACGACGCAGAGCTACGTCGAAGGGTTCGTTCTCTTTTACTTTGACGGCTGGCATCCAGAGCTACCTTCTTTCATTACCGGGAATCAACGTTCTCGTCGCAAAAAATTCGCGGCTGAGGTCGTCGGTTTTTAAGGGTTGCGGATGTTAACCCCTCATTGACCGGAATGCAAAGCCTCTGATCGAAAACCGCTAGTCGGGAGGGGGAGTGGCGACTATTATGCGCGCCTTCGAATTCAGCCTCTACAAGGCGCAAACCCATGCTAGTACTGGGACTTGAAACCTCCTGCGACGAAACCGGTGTCGCACTTTACGACAATGAACGCGGGCTTTTGGCCGATGCGCTGTTCAGTCAGATCGACCTGCACCGCGCCTATGGCGGGGTGGTGCCGGAGCTGGCCAGCCGTGATCACGTCAAGCGCATGCTGCCCTTGATTCGCCAGGTGTTGGACGAGGCCGGCTGCGTGCCGACCGAGATCGACGCGATCGCCTACACCGCAGGCCCCGGATTGGTCGGAGCCCTTCTGGTTGGGGCCTCTTGCGCCCAGGCGCTGGCATTTGCCTGGGGCATTCCGGCCCTTGGCGTGCACCATATGGAAGGCCATTTACTGGCACCGATGCTGGAAAAAACACCGCCGCAGTTCCCGTTCGTCGCTTTGTTGGTTTCCGGGGGCCATACGCAGTTGGTTCAGGTGGATGGAATTGGCCAATACACGCTTTTGGGGGAGTCGCTGGACGACGCCGCCGGCGAAGCTTTCGACAAAACCGCGAAGATGATGGGCCTCAATTATCCCGGTGGCCCGGAAATCGCGCGGCTGGCCGAAAAAGGCGTGCCGGGCCGCTACGCGTTCCCGCGCCCGATGTGCGACCGCCCAGGCCTGATGTTCAGCTTCAGCGGCTTGAAAACCTCCGCGCTGAACACGTGGCAGCAAAGCGTCAGCGCCGGGGACGACAGTGAACAAGCCCGTTGCGACATCGCGCTGGCGTTCCAGCAGGCCGTGGTGGAGACTTTGACCATCAAGTGCAAGCGCGCCCTGAAACAGGCGGGTATGCAGCGCCTGGTGATCGCAGGCGGTGTCAGCGCCAACAAGGCGTTGCGCACCTCGCTGGAAAAAATGCTCGGCGACATGAAGGGGGATGTGTTTTACGCACGCCCTGAGTTCTGCACCGACAACGGCGCGATGATTGCCTACGCCGGTTGCCAGCGCTTGCAGGCCGGGCAGCGCGAAAGCCTGGCGATCAGCGTGCAGGCACGCTGGCCGATGGAGCAGCTTTCGCCTTTGTAAGCGGATTGGCCTGAGCCGGGCTCATCAACGGTATTTAAAAATGCCGTTCGCGCCCGGCAAACAGGTCGCGTAAATTGCCGCGGTGGCGCCACACGATCAGCAGTGTCAGTACGCTCATCGGCAGCAACGCCGCCGGTGCCTGCCAGGCCAGCAACGGCAGGGTGAGTGGCGTTGCGATCAGTGCGGCCAGCGAGCTGGTGCGGGTCAGGTAGAACGTCAGCAGCCAGGCCAGCACGGCCAGCAGCGCTGCCGGAGGGTAAACCCCCAGCAGCATGCCGGCCGCGGTCGCGACGCCTTTGCCGCCGCGAAAGCGGAAGTACAGCGGAAACAGATGGCCCAGGACGGCGCACACGCCCACCCAGGCCTGCTGTTGCAAGGTAAAACCGGCGAAGCTGGCGATCAGTACGGGCAGCAAGCCCTTGCAGAGGTCGCCCAGCAGCGTCAGTACGGCGAGTTTCTTGCCGGCCAGGCGCAACATATTGGTGGCGCCGGCATTGCCTGAGCCACTCATTCGCGGGTCGGGATTTCCCGTCAGGCGGCTGAGCAAAATGGCAAAGGACAGCGAGCCGAGCAGGTAGGCGAGAATCGCCAGTAACCAAAACATGCTAACTATTCCGGGCGAGGACGCCCTGATTCTAACGGGGCAATGCGCCCTTGTCGTGCTGCGGAGAAGAGCTTGGACAGAGTGTTTATCGAAGGCCTGGAAGTCGACACCGTGATCGGGGCCTACGACTGGGAGCGCGGCATCAAGCAATGCCTGCGCCTGGACCTGAGCTTCGCCTGGGACAATCGCCCGGCGGCTGCCGGTGACGACCTGACCCTGGCGCTGGATTACGCCAGTGTGTCCACGCGCATCCAGGCCTTTGCCGAGCAATCCCAGTACCAACTGGTGGAAACCTTTGCCGAGCGGCTGGCCGAAGTGCTGATGAACGAATTCCAGATTCCCTGGCTGCACCTCAAATTGACCAAGCCCGGCGCCGTACCGGCTGCCAAAGGCGTGGGCGTGGAGATCGAGCGCGGATGTCGCTAACTCAGGTTTACCTTGGCCTTGGCAGCAATATTGAGCGCGAGCCGCACCTGCGTGCCGGTTTGGACGCGTTGGCGAGCTTCTTGACGGATGTACGCTGCTCTGCGGTGTTCGAAAGCCAGCCGGTGGGCATCAAGAGCGGGCCATTTTTCAACCTCGTTGTGTCGGCGTATACCGACCTGCCGTTGATGGAGCTGGATCGCCGTTTGAAATTCATCGAAGCCGACAATGGTCGTTATGCCCCGGACCGCAAAGGGCTGCCGCTGGATATCGACGTGCTGCTGTATGGCGACCTGGTGGGGAATTTCGATGGTTTGATCCTGCCGCGCGCCGAGATCCTGAAGAATGCTTTTGTGTTGTGGCCGTTGTCGTTGATGGCGCCGGATCGTGTGCACCCTGAAGCCGACAAGACAATGGCCGAGTTATGGCGCGATGCGCAGATCGACCAGGTGCTGGCGCCTGTCGGGTTTGAATGGCGGGGCCAGCAGTTGACCCCGAGCGCACTCCTATAGGCACCAAGCTTTCTGTGGCGAGGGAGCTTGCTCCCGCTGGGGTGCGCAGCGCCCCCAAAGCTTGCGACTGCTGCGCAGTCAAGCGGGAGCAAGCTCCCTCGCCACAAAGAGTTACGACTACAGGTTCTGTTGTTCTTTGTAGGCTTTGAGCACCTTGAGCCGCTCACGCTTGAGCGCCTCGCCCAGCTCCGGGCCTTTGAACCCTTTTTCCAGCAAGGGCGCCACCGCTACTTCGCGAGCCGCCTTGGCTGCGCCGCGTAAATAATCCGCTTGTGGATAACTTCTGTGTTCCAGGCCTTTGCGACCACGGGCGTCCATTTCACAACTCACCACAAACTCTTCAAAGCGCTGTGGCCGGCGATACACGTCAAAACTTTGCAGCAGCTCCAGCAATGTCGAGGCTTTGAGCTCCAGTGCACGGTGGCCATGGGTGTGATATTGGCCGACCAGCAGGGCCAGTTCCTGGCAATCCTTCGGCACCTTGAAGCGTTCATTGACCGCCTTGATCAGCATCAAGCCCGTATGTTCGTGGGCAATGTGCTGTGGCAACTTATCCACAGGCGTCAAGCCTTTGCCCAGGTCGTGCAGCAGGCAGGCCCAGCGCACGGTCAGCGGCTGCTGATGCAAGGCGGCCTGTTCAAGCACGCTCAAGGTATGGATGCCGGTGTCGATTTCCGGGTGGTGGGCTTCAGGTTGTGGCACGCCAAACAGCGCATTCACTTCAGGCATCAGGGTTTTCAGCGCGTCGCAGTCGCGCAGTACCTGAATGAACACCTGCGGCCGATCCTCCATCAGCGCTCGGGAAATCTCTTTCCAGCTGCGCTCCGGGGTCAAGGCTTGCAGTTCACCGGATTCGCTGAGTTGGCGCATCAATTCCAGGGTTTGCGGGGCAACGGTAAAACCCAGGTGGGCATAACGCGCAGCAAAGCGCGCAACACGCAGCACTCGCAAGGGATCTTCGGCGAACGCGGGGGAAACGTGACGTAAAATCCGTGCTTTGAGGTCGCTCTGGCCGCCATAAGGATCGGTCAGGTTGCCGTCATCATCTTCGGCCATGGCGTTGATGGTCAGGTCGCGGCGAATCAGGTCTTCTTCCAGCGTGACCTCGGGGCTGGCGTGAAACACAAAGCCGCCATAACCCCGACCGCTCTTGCGTTCGGTGCGGGCGAGGGCGTATTCATCGCCGTTCTTTGGGTCCAGAAATACCGGGAAGTCAGCGCCGACAGGCTTATAGCCTCTGGCGAGCATTTCTTCAGTGGTCGCACCCACAACGACGCGATCGATATCGGTGACCTTGAGGCCGAGCAGGCGATCACGCACCGCACCGCCGACTGTGTAGATTTTCATGAAAAAGCCTCCATTAGCGGCACAGGATACCGCCTGTGCCGGACCAATGGAGGCTTTGCTGTTTCAGAGGTGCACGACGGCCAGGTCCAGGCGGCCGTAGTCGTTATCGTTGTGGTCGGTGCGTGGCGGCACATGGTGGGTTTTCATTACCTGATCGCCCTGCAAGGTTTCCAGATGAATGTCGAAGCCCCACAGCCGGTGCAGGTGTTTGAGCACTTCCTCGGTGGATTCGCCCAGGGGTTTGCGGTCGTGCTGCTGGTGACGCAGGGTCAGCGAGCGGTCGCCGCGTACATCGATGCTGTAGATCTGCACGTTGGGCTCACGGTTGCCGAGGTTGTACTGCGCCGCCAGGGTTTCACGGATGGTGCGGTAGCCGGGCTCATCGTGGATGGCAGGCACCACCAGATCATCCTTGAGGTCGTCATCGAGAATGCTGAACAGCTTGAGGTCGCGAATCACTTGGGGTGACAGGTACTGCAGGATGAAACTCTCATCCTTGAAGCTGCTCATGGCGAACTTGATGGTCGACAGCCAATCGGTGCCAGCGATTTCCGGGAACCAGCGGCGGTCTTCTTCGGTGGGGTGTTCACACATGCGCCGAATGTCGCGGTACATGGCAAAGCCCAGCGCGTAGGGGTTAATGCCGCTGTAATACGGGCTGTCAAAGCCCGGCTGGAACACCACGCTGGTATGGGAGGTGAGGAACTCCATCATGAAACCGTCGGTGACCAGGCCTTCGTCGTACAGGTCATTCATCAAGGTGTAGTGCCAGAACGTCGCCCAGCCTTCGTTCATCACCTGGGTCTGGCGCTGTGGGTAAAAATACTGGGCGATCTTGCGCACAATGCGCACGATTTCCCGCTGCCATGGCTCCAGCAGCGGCGCGTGTTTTTCCAGGAAATACAGGATGTTTTCCTGAGGTTCGGCGGGGAAGCGTGCATTGTCCTTGTCGCTGTTTTTGCCGGCTTTTTTAGGGATCGTGCGCCACAGGTCGTTGATCTGCTTTTGCAGGTGCTCCTCACGCTCCTTCTGGCGCAGGCGTTCTTCCTCGGCAGAAATCGGATACGGGCGTTTGTAGCGGTCGACGCCGTAGTTCATCAGCGCGTGGCAGGAGTCGAGCAGGTCCTCTACCGCGTCGATGCCATGGCGCTCCTCGCATTGCATGATGTACTGCTTGGCGAACACCAGGTAATCGATGATCGAACTGGCATCGGTCCAGGTGCGGAACAGATAGTTGCCCTTGAAGAAGCTGTTATGCCCGTAGCACGCGTGGGCCACCACCAGCGCCTGCATGCAGATGGTGTTTTCTTCCATCAGGTAGGCGATGCACGGGTCGGAGTTGATCACGATCTCGTAGGCCAGGCCCATCTGGCCACGGGTATAGGACTTCTCGGTGCTGAGGAAGTGTTTGCCGTAGGACCAATGGTGGTAGCCCAAGGGCATGCCGACCGAGGCGTAGGCATCCATCATCTGCTCGGCGGTGATCACTTCGATCTGGTTGGGGTAGGTGTCCAGGGCATAACCCGCCGCGATGCGGCTGATTTCCCGGTCATAGGCCTGGATCAGTTCAAAGGTCCACTCGGAGCCAGTGGAAATGGGTTGGCGCTTATGCTCTTTTTTGGCGGTCATGTCACTAACCTGCGCTGGAAGAGTTCACGGAAGACCGGGTAGATATCGCCGGCCGAGACCAGTTGCTGCTGGGCGAACGTATCGGCAAAGGCTTCACCGATGCGCTCGTATTCGAACCACAGGGCCTGGTGCTCACGAGGGGTGATTTCAACGTAGGTGTAGTACTGCACGAACGGCATGATCTGGTTGATCAGGATGTCGCGGCAGATCGGCGAGTCGTCGTTCCAGTTATCGCCGTCGGAGGCTTGCGCGGCGTAGATGTTCCACTCGTTGGCAGGGTAGCGCTCGGCCATGATCTCCTGCATCAGCTTCAAGGCGCTGGACACGATGGTGCCGCCGGTTTCCCGCGAATAGAAGAACTCTTCTTCGTCCACTTCCCGGGCACTGGTGTGATGGCGGATGAACACCACGTCGATCTTGTCGTAGTTACGCTTCAGGAACAGGTACAGCAGGATGAAGAAGCGCTTGGCAATGTCCTTGGTGGCCTGGGTCATGGAGCCGGATACGTCCATCAGGCAGAACATTACCGCCTTGGAGCTGGGGTTGGGTTGCTTCACCAGCAGGTTGTATTTCAGGTCGAAGGTGTCGAGGAACGGCACGCGGTGAATGCGTGCGCTGAGTTTCTCGATTTCCGCCTCGATTTGCTGAATATCGCCGAAGTTATCCGGTTCCTCGCGCTTCAGGCGCGCCAGTTCTTCCTTGGCTTCCTTCAGTTTGGCGCGGCTGCTGCCCGACAGCGCAATACGCCGCGCATGGGCCGAGCGCAGTGTACGAATGATATTGATGCGGGACGGGTTGCCTTCGTTGCTGATCCCCGCGCGCACGGTCTTGAAGGTGTCGGTGCCGGTCAGGTTGCGTTTAACCAGATTGGGCAGTTCCAGGTCTTCGAACATGAACTCGAGGAATTCTTCCTGGGTGATCTGGAACACGAATTCATCCATGCCCTCGCCGGAATTGCCGGCTTTACCCGGGCCTTTACCGCCGCCACCGCCTTGCGGGCGCTGGATATGCTCGCCGGTGGTGAATTCCTTGTTGCCTGGGTGTACGACGGTCTGTTTGCCGCCCCTGCCGTGGTGCAGCACCGGTTCGTCGATGTCGCGTCCGGGAATGCTGATTTGTTCGCCATGTTCCATGTCGGTGATGGAGCGGCGGCTGACGGCCTCTTCTACGGCCTTTTTGATGTGGTCACGGTAACGCCGCAGGAAACGCTGGCGGTTTACCGTGCTTTTGTTCTTGCCATTGAGGCGTCGGTCGATCACATAGCTCATGGGGCCCCTCCGGGGAGCTTCAAGTCGTAAGCGACAAGCTGTAAGTTGGAGCGGCGTGCGCTGTTCTCTTGCAGCTTGTAGCTAGAAGCTTGCAGCTACTTCATTGCGATTTCCGGACCCGTAGGTACCATTCCGACAGAAGCCGTACCTGTTTGTCGGTGTAGCCGCGCTCGACCATGCGTGTAACAAAGTCGTTGTGTTTTTGCTGATCCTCTTTGCTGGCCTTGGCATTGAAGCTGATGACCGGCAGCAGGTCTTCGGTGTTGGAGAACATTTTCTTCTCGATGACCACCCGCAGCTTCTCGTAGCTGAGCCAGGTAGGGTTCTTGCCGTTGTTGTTGGCACGGGCGCGCAGCACGAAGTTGACGATTTCGTTGCGGAAATCCTTCGGATTGCTGATGCCGGCCGGTTTTTCGATCTTTTCCAGTTCCTCGTTGAGGGCTACGCGGTTGAGGATCTCGCCGGTTTCCGGATCGCGGTATTCCTGGTCCTGAATCCAGAAGTCGGCGTACAGCACGTAGCGGTCGAAAATGTTCTGGCCGTACTCGCTGTAGGACTCCAGGTACGCAGTCTGGATTTCCTTGCCGATAAACTCGATGTAGCGCGGCGCCAGGTATTCCTTGAGGAAACGCAGGTAGCGTTCGCGGGTTTCAGCCTGGAATTGCTCCTGTTCGATCTGCTGTTCCAGCACATAGAGCAGGTGCACCGGGTTGGCGGCGATCTCGTGTGGGTCGAAGTTGAAGACTTTGGAGAGGATCTTGAACGCAAAGCGTGTCGACAGGCCGTTCATGCCCTCGTCCACACCCGCCGTATCGCGGTACTCCTGGATCGACTTGGCTTTCGGGTCGGTATCCTTCAGGTTCTCGCCGTCATACACGCGCATCTTCGAGTAGATGTTCGAGTTTTCCGGCTCCTTGAGACGTGAGAGCACGGTGAACTGGGCGAGCATCTTTAAGGTGTCGGGTGCGCAATGCGCCTTGGCCAGGGAACTGTTGAACAGCAGCTTGTCGTAAATCTTGATTTCATCGCTGACCCGCAGGCAGTACGGCACCTTGACGATGTAGATCCGGTCGATGAAGGCTTCGTTGTTCTTGTTGTTGCGGAAGGTGTGCCATTCCGATTCGTTGGAGTGGGCCAGCAGGATCCCGGTAAACGGAATCGCGCCGAGGCCTTCGGTACTGTTGTAGTTACCTTCCTGGGTGGCGGTGAGCAGTGGGTGCAGCACCTTTATCGGCGCCTTGAACATCTCCACGAACTCCATCAGGCCCTGGTTGGCCCGGCACAGCGCGCCCGAATAGCTGTAGGCGTCGGCGTCGTTCTGTGGGAATTCTTCCAGTTTGCGGATATCGACCTTGCCCACCAGCGCCGAGATGTCCTGGTTGTTCTCGTCGCCGGGCTCGGTCTTGGCCACGCCGATCTGGTTGAGAATCGACGGGTAGAGTTTCACCACGCGGAACTGGCTGATGTCGCCGCCAAACTCCGACAGGCGCTTGGTGGCCCATGGCGACATGATGGTGTTGAGGTAGCGGCGTGGGATGCCGAAGTCTTCTTCGAGGATCGCGCCATCTTCCGTGGCGTTGAACAACCCCAAAGGCGACTCGAACACCGGCGAACCCTTGATCGCGTAGAAGGGCACCTTCTCGATCAGTTGTTTGAGTTTTTCCGCCAGGGACGACTTGCCGCCGCCGACCGGGCCGAGCAGGTAGAGGATTTGTTTCTTCTCTTCCAGGCCTTGGGCGGCATGCCGGAAGTAGGAGACGATCTGATCGATGCATTCTTCCATGCCATGGAAGTCTTCAAAGGCCGGGTAGCGGCGGATCACCTTGTTGGAGAATATTCGCGACAGGCGCGAATTATTCGAGGTGTCCACCAGCTCCGGCTCACCAATCGCCAATAGCAGGCGTTCGGCGGCAGATGCGTAGGTGCTGCGGTCCTTTTTGCACAGCTCGAGATACTCCTGCAGGGTGAGTTCTTCCTGCTGGGTGGACTCGAAGCGTTGTTGGAAGTGGCTAAAGATACTCATGACGTCGTCACCTCGCTCGATACGTGGAGCCGACGCCGGATCAATCAGTCGATGCTGGCAGCCATTGGCGATCGCCACTGGCTGTTTTCCCCCCAGAACACCCTGAAACGCTACCGATGACCCGCACGCCGGTGTACCGGCTCTCCCCTGATTCGGATGGCCTGCGCTTAAGGATAGTTCGGAATCCGGGAGGTCAAGGCGCGATGCGCAATTAGTTTGGCTGCGCCGTTCGTCAGAAACGGCGCAAGCCCAAGCGTCACGCGGGGTGGCGGGGTGTGAAAAAAATTATTGCGAATTGTCGGAGGCAATTTCTGCAGGATAGGTCGTACGCCACAGCTCGAAGCCACCGTCCAGGCTATAGACGTCGGAGAAGCCCTGGCTGATCAGATAGGCCGCTGCACTCTGGCTGGAATTGCCGTGGTAGCAGGCCACGATCACCGGCGCGTCGAGGTCGGCGGCACGGATGAAATCCTGGATGTTGTGGTTATCCAGATGCTGCGCGCCGCTGATGTGGCTTGCTGCATAGGTCGGCTGGTCGCGGATGTCGACCACCACGGCGCCTTGCTCGCGCAGGGCCTGGGCTTGTTCGGGAGGGATACGTTTGAATTCGCTCATGGTGGGCTCCTAGGGCTTGGCGCCTGGCAGTGTTACAGAAGGGGGAGGTTCACACTGGCAGCAAAGGCGCTCGCCGGTGTCGATGTTCATCAAGGTCATGCTGCCACCCCACACGCAACCGGTGTCGAGGGCGAATACCCCGGGTTCGTTGCACTGGCCTTCAAGGGCGGCCCAGTGGCCGAAAACGATCTTGGTGTCACGGGTCTTGCGTTCTTTATGCTCGAACCACGGCTTGTAGCCAGGCAGCGCGGTGTCGGCGCCTTCCTTGCTCTTGAGGTCCAGCTTGCCTTCGGCGGTACAGAAGCGCATGCGTGTGAAGTAGTTGGTGATCACCCGCAGGCGGGCCACGCCGGTGAGGTCGTTGTCCCACTTGACCGGCTCGTTGCCGTACATGCCATCCAGATACGCCGTGTAGAGGTTGTCATCGGCCAGGGCGCTTTCGACTTCGGCGGCGCACTTGAGGGCTTTCTTCAGCGTCCATTGGGGCGGAATGCCGGCGTGCACCAGGGCCATGTTGCGGCCTTCGTCGTAGTGCATGAGCTTTTGGCGGCGCAGCCAGTCCAGTAATTCAGTCCTGTCCGGCGCTTCCAGGATCTCGCGCAAGGTGTCGCCCTTTTTCAGGCGCTCAATGTTATTGCCGGCCGCCAGCAGGTGCAGGTCATGGTTGCCCAGCACGCACACCAAGGAGTCACGCATCTTATAAAGAAAGCGCAGGGTCTCCAGGGACGCGGGGCCGCGATTGAC
This sequence comes from Pseudomonas onubensis, assembly GCF_965653655.1. Taxonomy (NCBI): domain Bacteria; kingdom Pseudomonadati; phylum Pseudomonadota; class Gammaproteobacteria; order Pseudomonadales; family Pseudomonadaceae; genus Pseudomonas; species Pseudomonas onubensis. Next base: position 37,450 of record NZ_CBFHAZ010000021.1, read on the forward strand.
CAGGTCACCGACCAGCCACAAGCGGTCGCTCGCCGGGTTGAAGGCTACGCGCTCCAGCAGGCACTTGAGGGGTTCCAGGCAGCCTTGCAGGTCACCGACCGCGTACGTCGTCATCAGTGCAGGGCCCCAGGGACTGCGAGGCGAAACGGCGCGATGATGGCGTCGAACAGTTTTCCGTCGGTGGCTTTCATCTGATACGAGCCCTGCATGGTGCCGACCTTGGAGGTCATTACCGTGCCGCTGCTGTAGGTATGGCTGGCGCCGATGTCGATCAACGGCTGCTGGCCAACCACGCCGGCACCGCGCACTTCCTCGACCTGGCCGTCACCGTCGGTGATCACCCAGTGGCGCGACAGCAGCTTGGCCGGCACTTGCCCGCTGTTTTTCACCGTGATGGTGTAAGCAAAGGCGAAACGGTTGTCTTCGGGGTGTGATTGGTCCGCGAGGAAGCGGGTGACGACGCTGACGTCGATCTGGTAGCGAGGATCGGACATGCAAGAGGCCTTAAGAGCAAAAGCGGAGGACAGCAGATGCGGATCAGTCTAGGCCATGAGCGGGGCACTAGGCCAGACATGTGTCGGGCGGCCGGTAAGCGTTATCGGTATAACGCCGAACAAATGTGGGAGCGGGCTTGCTCGCGAAGGCGGTGCATCAGTGACACATTTGGTGACTGACACTGCGTATTCGCGAGCAAGCCCGCTCCCACATTGGATTGCATCGAACTCTTACGGCTTATTCCACAATCGGCGCGGGCTGGATCGCTAACTGGTCAGCCAGGCGTACAAACGCGGCCAGGTCCAGTTGCTCGGGGCGCAGGCCGCCGTCGACACCGGCGGCTTCGATCTCGGCGTTGCTCAGCAGCGCCTTGAGCGTGTTGCGCAGGGTCTTGCGGCGTTGGTTAAACGCTTCACGTACCACGCGCTCCAGCAACTTGTGGTCCTTGGCCGGGTGCGGCAGCACCGCGTGCGGCACCAGGCGCACGATGGCCGAGTCGACCTTCGGCGGCGGGTTGAAGGCGCCAGGGCCGACGTTGAACAGGTGCTCTACGCGGCAATGGTACTGAACCATGATCGACAGGCGACCCCAATCACCACCGCCTGGGCCTGCGGCCAAACGCTCAACCACTTCTTTTTGCAGCATGAAGTGCATGTCGCGGATGATCCCGGCATTGTTCAGCAGGTGAAAAATCAGCGGCGTGGAGATGTTGTACGGCAGGTTGCCGACCACTCGCAGGCTGTTGGGCGCAGCGTTGAGGCTGTTGAAGTCGAACTTCAGCGCATCGCCCTGGTGCAGGTTGAAGTTGGGCATGCCGGCGAATTGCTGGTTGAGGATCGGGATCAGGTCCTTGTCCAGCTCTACCACGTCCAACTGGCCGCCACTGTTGAGCAGGCCTTGGGTCAAGGCGCCCTGGCCCGGGCCGATTTCCAGCAGGCGGTCTTCGGGCTTGGCATGGATGGAGCGCAGGATCCGGTCGATCACGCCAGCGTCGTGCAGGAAGTTTTGCCCGAAGCGCTTGCGCGCCCGGTGTTGGTAGTGCTCAGTCATATACGGGTCTCGGCCATCTGATAGGCGGTTTCCAGGGCCACGTGCAGGCTGCCGGTATCGATCTTGCCGCTGCCCGCCAGGTCCAGGGCAGTGCCATGGTCGACGGAGGTACGGATGATCGGCAGGCCCAGTGTCACGTTGACTGCGGCGCCGAAGCCTTTGTACTTCAGCACGGGCAATCCCTGGTCATGGTACATCGCCAGCACTGCGTCGCAGTGCTCCAGATATTTGGGGGTAAACAGAGTGTCTGCAGGCAATGGACCACGCAAGTCCATGCCTTCTTGGCGCAGGCGCTCTAATGTCGGTTCAATGATGTCGATTTCTTCATGGCCCAAATGGCCGCCTTCACCGGCGTGCGGGTTGAGCCCACAGACCAGGATGCGCGGTTGGGCAATGCCGAATTTCTGTTGCAGGTCGGCATGCAGGATGCGCGTGACGCGCTCCACGCGTTCAGCGGTAATGGCATCGGCGATATCACGCAACGGCAGGTGCGTGGTCACCAACGCAACTCGCAGGCCGCGAGTGGCCAGCAGCATCACCACTTGTTCGGTATGGGTCAGTTCAGCGAGGAATTCGGTATGGCCGGAGAAGGCAATGCCGGACTCGTTGATCACGCCCTTGTGCACCGGAGCGGTGATCATGCCGGCGAAGTCGCCGTCGATGCAGCCTTGGCCTGCGCGTGTCAGGGTTTCCAGCACAAACGCGGCATTGGCCTTGTTCAGTCGCCCGGCAACCACCTTGACTGCCAGCGGGGTGTCCCACACATACAGGCTGCCGGCCGGGGCGGGCAGGTCGGGCCAGTTGCCCGGCGCCACGTCCAGCAAGGTGACAGCCACACCCAGCTGCGCGGCCCGCTCAAGGAGCAGGTCGCGACTGGTAATGGCAATCAGGGGGTGTGGCTGAGGGTGCGAGGCGAGCAGCAGGCACAGGTCTGGACCAATGCCGGCCGGCTCGCCGGGTGTTACCGCGAAACGCTGGGGTTTCACTGTGCTGCCTGGTCGGTGCCTGTTTGCTCGGCGCCTGGCAGCTTGTTCTCTACGTAGGCTTCGTCACGGATCTGACGCAACCAGGTTTGCAGCTCTTCGTCGTACTTGCGGTTACGCAGTACGGTGAGGGCTTGTTGCTCGCGGGCCTGGGTGGTGTTGTCGGTGGCGCGACGGCCAAGGACTTCCAGGACATGCCAGCCATATTGAGTGCGGAACGGCTTGGACAGAACACCTTGTGGGGTCTTGGCCATGACGTCCTGGAACTCGGGCACCAGGCCTTTCGGGTCGATCCAGTTGAGGTCGCCACCGTTGAGGGCCGAACCCGGGTCTTCCGAGAAGCTCTTGGCCAGGGTGGCGAAGTCTTCACCGCCTTCGATGCGGTCATAGATCTTCTGGGCCAGTTCCTTGGTTTGCGCCTCGGTACGGATTTCGCTTGGTTTGACCAGGATGTGACGAACATGCACTTCGTCTTTCAGCGAGGTCTCGCCGCCGCGTTTGCCGAGCAACTTGAGGATAATGAAGCCGCCCGGCGTGCGGGCCGGTTCGGTGATTTCACCCACGCTCATGGCGCTCAGCTCGCGGTCGAACGGAGGTGGCAGTTGCGCAGCTTTACGCCAGCCCATGTCACCGCCATCCAGGGCGTTATCGCTGCCGGACATGGCAATGGCCGTTTGGGCAAAGTCAGCACCGGCTTTCAGGCGATCATAGATAGCCTTGGTTTTCGCCGCAGCGGCATTGAGCTGCTCGGAGCTGGCGCTGTCCGGGGTTGGAACCAGGATATTGGCCAGGTGCAGTTCTTCGGAGAGCTGCATCTTGCCCAGGTCCGAGGCCAGGAAGTTCTTCACTTCCTGTTCAGACACCTGAACCCGCTCCGCTACACGGCGCTGACGCACACGGCTGATGATCATTTCACGCTTGATCTGGTCACGGGCGTCGTCATAGGACAAGCCATCGTGGGCCAGGGCAGCCTTGAACTGGTCAATGCTCATGTTGTTACGCTGAGCGATGGTGCCGACGGCCTGGTTCAGTTCTTCGTCCGAAATACGGATGCCGGAGCGCTCGCCGATCTGCAATTGCAGGTTTTCGACGATCAGGCGCTCCAGTACCTGTGGGTCCAGTACGCTGGTAGGCGGTACGCCGCCGCCACGCTTGGCGATGGTTTGCTGAACTTCCTTGACCCGTTGGTCGAGTTGGCTCTGCATGATCACGTCGTTATCGACGATGGCCACTACCTTGTCCAGCTGTTGAACCGCAGCGTGTGCCGATGCGGCCCCCAGGAACAGCGCGCCCAGCACTAGCGGGCGCAAGCAATCAGAAAGCTTGGTCTTCACGTTCACGATAACCTTCAATGCCTTTGTCGAGGAAGCTCTCTACCTTGGCGCCGGTCAGGCCGCCGAGTCCTTTGAGGACGATCTGGAAGAAGAGCCCGTGGTCACCCTTTTCGTTAAGCGGGGCGATCTGGCTGTATTCGTCGTTGGAAACCCAGTAACGGTTGATGACGCGCAGTTTCCAGCAGCAGTTGTCGTACTCGAAACCACCAAAGGCTTCCAGGGTACGGTTGCGGGCATAGTCATACTGCCAGCGGGTGATCAGGTTCCACTGCGGAATGATCGGCCACATCATCGAGAAGTCGTGTTGCTGGATTTTGTAGTAATCCTTCACGAAGTTCGGTTGACCTTCGGTGCCGTAGTCGCCACCGAACTGCCATTTGCCGGTCAGCTGGTTGTAAACGACCTGGTCGTTGCGATAGCGATAGCCGAGGTTGATAACCTTGTTCGGGTTGTCTTCCGGCTGGTAGTGGAACATTGCGCTGCCGGAACGAGGACTATGGCTTTCGGTGTCCCAGTTGTAGTCGGCAGTGGCGCGCCAGTCGCGGTTGAAGCGGAACTCGTATTCCAAGGCGATCGGCGAGACATTCGAATGAGCGTCATCACGTGTCGAGGCATCAATGCCCGGCAATTGAACTTCACGATCCTTGAAGTAGACAGCCTGGCCGATGGATGCACGTTGACGCTCAAAGCCATTCTCTTGAATCCAGCGGCTGGTCAAGCCAAACGACAGCTTGTTCTCGTCGCCGATACGGTCCGAACCGGAGAAGCGGTTGTCGCGGAACAGCGAGGAGTAGCTGAACACGTTTTCGCTGGTATCGAATACCGGAATGTCTTTCTGATCTTTCTCTGGGACGTAGAGATAGAACATGCGCGGTTCAAGGGTCTGACGATAGTTTTCGCCGAACCATTGGGTATTGCGGTCGAAATACAGGCCGCTGTCGATGCTGGCGATTGGAACTGCGCGATCTTGTGAGCTGTTGAAGCTCTCACCCAGTGCCGAGGAGCCGAGACGGTTGGTCAGCAGATCATTTTTGCCGGTGCCGTCCAGGTCAAGATCGTACTTGGTGTAGACGTACTTGAGCTTCGGCGTGATGTAACCATAGGTCGCAGTCAACGGCAGGGAAATGCTTGGAGCCAAGTTCAGGCGCGTGCCGTTGGCTCGGTTCAAGCCCAATACGTAGGTGTCCAGGCGAGGCGTACCATTTGCCTGGGGGAACGGATTGAATGGGCCGCCGTCTTTTTCCGTGTAGTTGCCGGTTTCGAGATCCCGATCAAACCTTACAGCCTCGGTTTCATAAGCGAGGTCTACGCCGCCTGGATGGTAAGGCAGCGTACCGTTGAAGGTCAGCTGCGGCAGACGGTCATACGGGGTGATCTGCGAAACGGTTGCCAGCTGATAAGCCTGGACGTTCAAACGCGCTTGATAGGAGTCGCCACGATAGGTCAGGGAACCCTGTTGGTTCACGAAATCCTGGGCTTGAATACCTTCTTGATAGGTCTTCAGATCCTGGAAGAAGTAAGGGTCACTGATCTTGGTGTAGTCGACCTGGGTAGTCAGACGCGAATCCAGCCCGCCCTTATGCTGCCAGTTGAGCATGTAGCGGGTGCTTTCGTAGTCGGTCTGCTTTTTCCGCTCGTCGCTGTCGTCGTTCAGGTACGCACCGCCGAACTGACCTTCGCTGGACTTGGTGAGGTAGCGGAATTCGCCTTCCACCATCATGCCGCGCTTGGTCATGTATTGCGGGTACAACGTGGCGTCGTAGTTTGGCGCCAGGTTGAAGTAGTACGGCGTGACCAGTGTGAAGCCGGTTTCGCTGCCGGTGCTGAAGCTCGGCGGCAGGAAGCCGGATTGACGACGGTCGTCGATCGGGAAGTAGATGTACGGGGTGTAGAGGATCGGGATGTTCTTGATCCGCAACGTCGCGTTGGTGGCCGTACCGAAACCGGTGGCCGGGTTCAACGTGATGTTGTTGCCCTTGAGCTGCCAGGCGTTGCTGTCCGGCTCGCAGGTGGTGTACGTACCGTCCTTGAGACGGATGATCGCGTTTTCGGCACGCTTGGCGTACAGCGCGTTACCGCGAATGCGCGACTTGTGCAGCACGTACTCGGCATTGTCGATCTGGGCCGCGCCGGTATCGAGCTGGACTTCGGCGTGGTCGCCGACGATCAGGGCACCGTTGTCGCGCAGACGCACATCGCCGTTCAGCTCGCCACGGTTCTCGGCCTGGTACAGGTTGGCTTCCTGAGCCTCCAGCTGCATGCTGCCCTGGCGCATGACGACGTCACCGGCCAGGGTCGCAACCTGCTGTTCCTGCTCGTAGCGAGACACCTTGGCACCGATGAAGGTCGGCGAATCGCTTTTGTCCGTCTTGTCATTCATGCCAGGACGGGTCGGCTCGATGTACGCGCCGGAGCAATACGGGCCGGTCTCAGCCAGTTGGGCTGCGGTCAGCTTATCGCGAGGCACCCAGTCCAGGTGGCTGTAGTCGGCACTGCGCGAACGCAGGCCACGGCCCTTGGCCTCGGTGACCAGGGTGGTCTTCGGCTCGGCCGCAGCAGTGCCGCCAGCATCGGCTTGCGCCGTGCTGCCAGCGGCGCTGGCGGCTGCGCCGTCGTGCACCGGGCGCGGTGGTAATGGGGCTGCGGCGGTTTTTGGCGCGCAATCCCAGGCACCCGAAGCAGAGACTGAGCAGTCATACTGTTCCGCGGCGACCACGAATGAGGTGGCGAAAGGTTGCATGGCCAGCAGACTGCCGGTTACCAGCAACGGAAATTTTCTACGAAACGCGGGGGATTTCAATGCCATCTTATTAGTCCGGGCTTCCTGCGTGCCATCTGCCCGCGGTTTGGGCCGCACGCCTCTCGATGGTCTGAAAAAGATGCGTGATAATAAAGCATGACCCGCTTGACGGCTAGCGCCGTCGGAGACCCTTGTAATGCCCGAGCAAGATCTACGTTTACAACAGCTGAAAGTTTGGCTGGATGAGCAGTTGCCGATCCTTTTCAACGCTCAGGACTGGGGTGTCGTACCTCCGGCCACATTGACCGCGGCCAGCAGCGACGCGAGTTTCAGGCGTTATTTCCGCTGGGAGGGTGGCGGTCGCACGTTCGTCGTCATGGACGCTCCACCCCCCCAGGAAAACTGCAAACCTTTCGTCGATATCGCTGATTTACTCGCGAAATCGGGAATAAATGTGCCAAAAATTTATGCAGAAGATTTGCCGCGCGGCTTTCTTTTGCTGAATGACCTGGGCCAAAAAACCTATCTGGACGTAATTGACGCGCAAAACGCCGATCAATTGTTTGCCGATGCCATCGACGCGTTGCTGGCTTTTCAGCAATTGCCGATGGACGCGCCGCTACCCAGCTATGACGTGGCCTTGTTACGTCGTGAGCTGGAATTATTTCCGCAGTGGTACGTGCGCCAACATTTGGGTATCGAATTCGACACCCGGCAGTTGGCCTTATGGCAGCGCGTCAGTGATCACCTGATCGACAGCGCCCTGGCCCAGCCCAAAGTGCTGGTGCATCGCGACTATATGCCGCGCAACCTGATGATCAGCGCGCCGAACCCCGGCGTGCTGGACTTCCAGGACGCGGTCTATGGCCCGGTTACCTATGACATCACCTGCTTGTTCAAGGATGCGTTCCTCAGTTGGCCGAAGGCGAGTGTGCGCGAGTGGCAGCGTGGTTACTGGGAGCGTGCAGCTGCGTTGGGCATTCCTGTGCAGGCTGATTTTGACGAGTTCCTGCGCGCGAGTGACCTGATGGGCGTGCAGCGCCACCTCAAGGTCATCGGCATTTTCGCACGCATCTGCCATCGCGATGGCAAGCCGCGCTACCTGGCCGACGTGCCGCGCTTCTTTGCTTATATAGAAGCGGTACTGTCCGATCGGCCGGAGCTGGACGAGTTGGGTGAGTTGCTCGCCAGCCTGCGCGAACCGACCGAGGCGCGCGTATGAAGGCGATGATCCTGGCGGCGGGCAAAGGTGAGCGGATGCGCCCGCTCACCTTGCACACGCCCAAACCGCTGGTGCAGGCGGGCGGCAAGCGTTTGATCGAGTATCACCTTGAAGCGCTGGCCAAGGCCGGCTTCAGCGAAATCGTGATCAACCATGCCTGGCTCGGCCAGCAGATTGAGAGCTACCTGGGTGATGGCGCGCAGTTTGGCTTGCGCATTCAGTACTCGCCCGAGGGCGAGCCGCTGGAAACCGGTGGCGGTATTTTCAAGGCGCTGCCGTTGTTGGGCGACGAGCCATTCCTGCTGGTCAATGGCGATATCTGGACGGACTTCGACTTTGCCAGTCTGCACAACAAGGCGCTGGAAGGGCTTGCCCACCTGGTCATGGTCGACATGCCTGCCCATGCGCCAACGGGAGGCGACTTCTATTTGGACAACGGCCTGCTTCATGATGCCGCGCCCGGTGCCGATAACCTGACCTTCAGTGGCATTTCAGTGCTCGACCCACAGCTGTTCGCGGGTTGCAGCGTAGTTGCCTTCAAACTGGCGCCGCTGTTGCGGGAGGCCATGGTCAAAGGTCTGGTAACGGGAGAGCACATGACAGGACACTGGATTGATGTCGGCACGCTGGAGCGTCTGGCGCAGGTTGAAACCTTGCTGACTGCGGGGCAATAAGATGTTGTGGCCAGGGACACTGATCGGTGCCGGGGCTGGCTTTGCCATTGCCAGTATTCCGGGGGCCTTGTTGGGCGCATTGCTGGGGCAGGCACTGGATCGCCGCCTGCAGCTGCACAGCTGGGCGCAATTGCGCGAGCGGCTGGGCGGGCGCCCGGCGTTGCGCAACGACGAATTGCTGTTTGTTTTGTTGGGGCGCCTGGCCAAGAGTAATGGCCGGGTGGTGGATGGGCATATCCAGCAGGCGCGCCAGGAAATGCGCGCGCTGGACATGAGCGAGCCGGCCCAGCGCCGGGCGATTACCGCGTTCAATCGTGGCAAGTCCGGTTCCGACCGGGTGCGCAATTACCTGCGTGTGCTCAAGGCTCAGCCCCATGCGGCGGAAGGTGTGTTGCGTGCATGCTGGCGCATGGCTTGGGCGGACGGCAAGGCCGATGACGCCGAGCGCGACCTGATCGACCTGTGGGGCAAGTGGCTCGGGTGGACGCCGCAACAGTTACAGGCGCTGGCGTCTGATTACGCCCCCGAACGCAAGCCACTGGCCAATCGAGGCGGGGCGTATCAGGAGGCGCTGAGGGTTCTGGGGGTGACGTCCACCAGCGAACCGGCCGCCATCAAACGCGCCTATCGCCGCCTGCTCAGTCGCCATCACCCGGACAAAATCGCTGGCACGGGAGCAAGCCTGGCGCAAGTGCGTGAGGCCACCGAGCGCACCCGCGAGCTGCATAATGCCTATGCGTTGATTCGTGAGCGGCGCGATTTCAGGTAGCCACCACAACCTGAGCCTAGCAACCCAATCGGGTGTGGGAGCGGGCTTGCTCGCGAATGCGCAGTGTCAGTCACTGAAGATGTCGGCTGATGCACCGCATTCGCGAGCAAGCCCGCTCCCACATCAGGTCTGCAGTGTTCTTGAAATAGCGTGTCAGCCTTCTTTCGCCTGCGGGCTCAACCACCCACGAATCCGCCGATACAACTGCTCTTGCTCAGCCGCACTGTTGCCCGGCAGGGTCTTGAGCGACACCTGTTTGTACCCGTCATTCTTCGCCCGCTTGGCAGCCTGGCTGCGTTCCAGCGCGTTTTTGCGTTCCTGGGCGCCGTCCTGGTAATACACATCCGCCGTCGGCACTTTCAGCGCCGGCGCCAGTTTTTGCAGGTCCGGCTGCCTGGCCGCAGGCGTTTTGCCGGCCACCATCACCAACTTCTGCACTTGGGACGGTTGCTTCTCGCTCAGGTAGCGCGCAGCCCACCAGGCGCCGGTGCCGTGGCCGAGCAGCACCACGCTGCGCGCGCTCTGGGTTTGGGCAAAGGCAACGGCGGCGTCGATGCGATCGAAGATGCGCTTGGCGTCGGTCTTGTCCTGTTCATCGGCGCCCGGCACCACCGCTGGGTCAGTGCCTTCGGCTTCGGCGCTGGCGGCTTGTTCGATCGGTTTGGCGGCCGTACTGCCGTCTTTACTGCTGGTGTCGACCGCGGCTTTAGGCGACTCCATGACCCGAGGCGGCAAGGTGTCGAGGTTCACATCCGGCAACGACAGGCTCAAGGTGCCCCAGTCGGCGTCGGGTAATTTGCGGCGCAAGGGCGCGATTGCTTGTGGCCAGTCGGCGCTTTCTCCGGCGCCCGGCACAATAACCACCACACCTTCAGGTTCGGCGCTGTTGGCCGGTTTCCACAGGGCCAGGAATGAATCGCTGCCAGCCTGCAATTGTTGCTGTTCCTGTGCCGGCAGTTGACGCTCCAGGGCGTTGGCTTCTTCCTGGCTGCGCTCGGGCAGCGGTTGGCGTTCAGCCGGTTTTTCGGCGGCGGGCGCAGGTGCATCGGCGGCCTGGGCAGTAAAGGCGCTGGTCAATAGCAGTGACAGGCACAGAGCTGGCAGTGCCGAACGGTAGTGAAAGGGCATGGTGGGTTCCCGGCCAGAAGTGATTCCAGCAGCCTAATGGGTTGGTCGGTATTTGTCAGTGTATCGGCGGTGTGTGCCGGGCCTTGATGGCGGCGCCATTTGGTCTGTGAATGCTGGGCAACCGAAAATCCCGAGCTACTCTTGTGCCAGCCCATCATTAACAAGAGGCCACGCACATGAGTACTTCCTCATTCAAGATCGCCCATAAACTGCTGACCGGCGCTGGCGCCATTGAACAACTGGCCGCCGAGCTCACGCGTCTGGATGTGGATAACCCGCTGATCGTCACCGATGCCGCGCTGGTCAAGTCCGGCACCGTCGCGCTGGCGCTTGAGCACCTGGGCGAGCGCACCTATGAGATTTTTGACCGCGTGCTGCCCGACCCGGAAATCGCCATTGTCGAGGACTGCATGCGCGTGTACCGCGAAGGCGGGCATGACGGCTTGATCGGCGTGGGCGGCGGCAGTGCCATCGACATTGCCAAGAGTGTCGCGGCCTATGCCGGTTACCACGGCGCCCTGGCGGACTTGTTCGGCGTCGACCAGGTGCCGCGCAAAGGCCCGCCGCTGATCGCCATCCCGACCACTGCTGGTACTGGCTCAGAGGTGACCAACGTGGCGATCCTCTCCGACAAGGCCGCACAGCTGAAAAAGGGCATCGTCAGCGATTACTTATTGCCGGATGTGGCGCTGATCAGCCCGCAAATGACTCTCACGTGCCCGCGCAGTGTCACCGCCGCCAGTGGCGTGGATGCGTTGGTGCATGCGATCGAGTCCTACCTGTCGCTGAATGCCTCGCCGATCACTGACGCGCTGGCCATCGGCGCGATCAAGCTGATCGCCAACGCGCTGCCCAAGGCCTATGCCAACCCGACCAACCTGCAGGCCCGTGATGATATGGCCACCGCCAGCCTGATGGCCGGCATGGCGTTCGGCAATGCGGGCGTCGGCGCGGTGCATGCCTTGGCGTACCCGCTGGGCGGGCGATTCAATATCGCCCATGGTGTGAGCAATGCGCTGTTGCTGCCTTATGTAATGCACTGGAACAAGCTGGCCTGCGTGGAGCGCATGCAGGACATTGCCCAAGCCATGGGCGTGAATATCACCGGGCTCAGCGTCAACGATGCTGCCGACCAGGCGGTCGAGGCGATGACGCGGCTGTGTGCCGCCGTGGAAATCCCGGCAGGGCTGCGCAGCTTCGGCGTGCCGGAAGACGCGATCCCCGCCATGGCGACGGAAGCGGCGGGTATCGAGCGCTTGATGCGCAACAACCCGCGCAAGCTCAGTGCGGCGGATATCGAGAAAATCTATCGGGCGGCATACTGACCATTGAGTTAGGTCACGGTGCGCTGGGTAAAGCATGAGGTATACAATGCGCGCCATCGTGATTTAGCTCAAAAAAGGTGCGTCATGCAGCCCTTCGTTATCGCTCCATCGATTCTCTCCGCCGACTTCGCCCGCCTGGGTGAAGAAGTGGACAAGGTATTGGCCGCCGGTGCCGACTTCGTGCACTTCGATGTCATGGACAACCACTACGTGCCCAACCTGACCATCGGCCCGATGGTCTGCGCGGCACTGCGCAAGTACGGCATTACTGCGCCGATCGATGCGCACCTGATGGTCAGCCCGGTGGACCGCATCGTCGGCGACTTCATCGAGGCCGGCGCTACCTACATCACCTTTCACCCGGAAGCCACGCTGCACGTCGACCGCACCCTGCAACTGATCCGTGAAGGCGGTTGCAAGGCGGGCCTGGTGTTCAACCCCGCCACGCCGTTGAGCGTGCTGGAGTACGTGATGGACAAGGTCGACATGGTCTTGTTGATGAGCGTCAACCCAGGCTTCGGTGGGCAGAAGTTCATTCCCGGTACGCTGAACAAGCTGCGCGAAGCCCGCGCGCTGATCGATGCGTCGGGCCGTGATATCCGCCTGGAAATCGACGGCGGGGTTAACGTCAACAATATTCGCGAAATCGCCGCGGCTGGCGCTGACACCTTTGTGGCCGGCTCGGCGATCTTCAACGCCCCCAACTACCAGGAAGTCATCGACAAGATGCGGGCCGAACTGGCGCTGGCGCGTCCATGAGCGGTTTTGAGCAGTTGTTCCCCGGCAAACTGCCACGGCTGGTGATGTTCGATCTGGACGGTACGTTGATCGATTCGGTGCCAGACCTGGCGGCGGCGGTGGACGAGATGCTGCTCAAGCTGGGGCGCAAGCCGGCGGGCATCGAATCGGTGCGTGAGTGGGTCGGCAATGGCGCGCAGATGCTGGTGCGTCGGGCCTTGGCCAACCACATCGATGCTGAAGGTGTGGATGAGGTCGAGGCCGAGCACGCCCTGGAACTCTTCAATGTCGCCTATGAAAGCAGCCATGAGCTCACCGTGGTCTACCCCGGCGTGCGCGACACGCTCAAGTGGCTGCACAAGCAAGGCGTGGAGATGGCGCTGATCACCAACAAGCCGGAGCGTTTTGTCGCGCCGCTGTTGGACCAGATGAAAATCGGCCGGTATTTCCGCTGGATCATCGGCGGCGACACCTTGCCGCAGAAAAAACCTGACCCGGCGGCGCTGTTCTTTGTGATGAAAATGGCCAATATTCCGGCCTCGCAATCGTTGTTTGTCGGTGATTCGCGCAGTGATGTGCTGGCCGCCAAAGCCGCTGGCGTGCAGTGTGTGGCGCTGAGCTACGGGTATAACCATGGCCGGCCGATCGCCGAAGAGTCGCCGGCGCTGGTGATTGATGATCTGCGACTGCTAATCCCCGGTTGCTTGGGAGCGGGCGCTGAGATAACGTTGCCCGACATCGAATCAACCCCTTCTGGAAACTCCATCGTGGTGGTCACTCGCAAACTCTGGATGAAAGTCATCAAGGCCCTGGCCCGCTGGCGTTGGCGCGCCTGACTGATCCTGGCCGCGCTGCGGCACGTTTGCACACCTGACCGTTTGACCCTCAAGCCACGAGGCACCTCATGATCCGCGAAGAATTCCTGCGTTTGGCCGCTGCCGGCTATAACCGTATCCCCTTGGCCTGCGAAACCCTGGCCGACTTCGATACGCCGCTGTCGATCTACCTCAAACTGGCCGACGAGCCCAACTCCTACCTGCTCGAATCGGTGCAGGGCGGCGAGAAATGGGGCCGTTACTCGATTATCGGCCTGCCGTGCCGCACCGTGCTGCGCGTGCATGACCATCATGTGAGCATCGCCCATGATGGCGTCGAGATCGAAAGCCATGACGTAGAAGACCCGCTGGCCTTCGTCGAAACCTTCAAGGCGCGCTACAACGTGCCGACCATTCCCGGCCTGCCGCGTTTCAACGGTGGCCTGGTGGGGTATTTCGGCTACGACTGCGTGCGCTACGTGGAAAAACGCCTGGGCAAATGCCCGAACCCGGACCCGCTCGGCGTGCCGGACATTCTGCTGATGGTCTCTGACGCGGTGGTGGTGTTCGACAACCTCGCCGGCAAGATGCACGCGATTGTCCTCGCCGACCCGTCCCAGGCCGATGCCTTCGAGCAAGGCCAGGCCAGCCTTGAGGCATTGCTGGAAAAACTGCGTCAGCCGATCACCCCACGTCGTGGCCTGGACCTCAGCCGTCCGCCAGCCGCCGACCCGATCTTTCGTTCAAGCTTTACCCAGGATGACTACGAGCGCGCAGTCGACACCATCAAGGAATACATCCTTGCCGGTGACTGTATGCAGGTGGTGCCGTCGCAACGCATGTCCATCGACTTCAAGGCCGCGCCGATCGATCTGTACCGCGCGCTGCGTTGCTTCAACCCGACGCCGTACATGTACTTTTTCAACTTCGGCGACTTCCACGTCGTGGGTAGCTCGCCGGAAGTGCTGGTGCGGGTCGAAGACAACCTGATCACCGTGCGCCCGATTGCCGGCACGCGCCCGCGTGGCGCGACCGAAGAAGCCGACCTGGCGCTGGAAGAAGACCTGCTGAGTGACGACAAGGAAATTGCCGAGCACTTGATGCTGATCGACCTGGGCCGCAACGACACCGGGCGGGTGTCGGAAATCGGTTCGGTGAAGCTCACCGAGAAGATGGTCATCGAGCGGTATTCCAACGTGATGCACATTGTGTCCAACGTCACCGGCGAGCTGAAAGCCGGGTTGACCGCCATGGACGCGCTGCGGGCGATTCTGCCGGCGGGCACCTTGTCGGGCGCGCCGAAAATTCGCGCGATGGAGATCATCGACGAACTGGAGCCGGTCAAGCGTGGTGTGTATGGCGGCGCCGTGGGGTATTTTGCCTGGAACGGCAATATGGACACCGCGATTGCGATCCGCACCGCCGTGATCAAGGACGGCGAGCTGCATGTGCAGGCGGGTGGCGGGATTGTGGCTGACTCGGTGCCGGCCCTGGAATGGGAAGAAACCCTGAACAAACGCCGCGCGATGTTCCGGGCGGTGGCGTTGGCTGAGCAAACGCCGCAAGCTTGAGATTAGATGTAAATAAAAATGTGGGAGCGGGCTTGCTCGCGAATGCGCAGTGTCAGTCACTGAATGTGTAACTGATAGACCGTATTCGCGAGCAAGCCCGCTCCCACAGTTGTTTTGTGGGGCGTTTAAGATCCGCTTAGAAATCCAGACTCACCCCAACATTGACGCCTTGCTGGGTAAAACTGTCATCCTTCCTCACGTTATACGCCGCCCGTAGCGCCAGCTCCTGAGTCAGCTTATGGCTGACGCCCAGACTCAATCGATCCGAATTACTGCGCGGTGTGTAGCCGTCCAGCTTGAAGTCGATGCCTGGCACGCTGTTGAGCGAAATCTTTACCTTCTGGGTGTCGTTTTCGAACTCATGCTCGTGGGCCACTTCGCCAAACACTTGGGTTTGCGGCGTAATCCGGTAGCTGCCTTGCAGGCCGACGCCCAGGCGCTTGGAGTCGCGTTGCTGATCATCGAAGGTCAGCGCGGTGGAGCGGTTGTCTTTTTCCGAATAGCCATCGACTTCGACCCGCGAATAGTCGGCGCTGATGAACGGTGAGAGGTGCCAATCGCTGCCGGCGCCGGCAATGTCGTAGCCCAAGCGGCCGCTTAAGGCCCAGAGCCAACCGTCGGTGTCGCCTTTTTCGCCGCCTTCGCTGACGCCCAGGGCGAACTTGCGCTTGAGGCTGTCGAAGTCCAGCTTGCTGCCGGTCAGCGCCGCATCGGCCCACCAGTGGTTTTGCTGATATTGCGCAAACGCGGTGCCCATGTAGCTGTTGAGCTTGTAGTCCGAATCGCGGGCACCGGCTTCGAGGGTCTGGCGATACAAGCCGGCGGCCACGCCGACGCGCCAGTTTTCGTCGAGGCGATAGCTGCCGCCCACGTTCACGTTGTAGCCACTGCCGTCGCCGCTGGCCGAACTGCGTTGATCATCAAAGTCCAGATGCTGGCCACCACCGGCGACAATCGCGCGCCATTGGCCAACGGCCTGCCAGTTGCCATTGTCGGCTTGCCACTGGTTGCGCAGTTCATCCTGATGGGCGCGCAAGGTGCCTTGGGCCATCTCTGGCAGCAAGGTTACTTCCCACGGCGCGGCGAGCAGCGAGTAGGCGTAGTCGGCGATTAACTGTTGCCCGGCGATGGTGGGGTGTACCGAGTCGTTATAGATCAGCTTGGTCGGGTCCGGGGTGGTGCCGCCAATGCCATACACTGGGTTGGCCGTGCAGCCGTTGCCGCTGAAGCAGGTGCCGGTGAGGTTTTGCCCGCTGGCCAGGCCAAAGCGCGCAGGGTCGGCGAAGGTTTCATTGAGCAGTAACGGGATGTTCAGCGGGATGACCTGGGCGTCGATCTGCGACAGGCGCTGCACCAGCGCCTGGTTGAAAATACTGCTCAGGGCCGAGCTGGCGCCTTGCGCGGGCGTGCCGTTGATGGCGGGCGTCAAGCCCAGGTCGGGCAGCATCCACACCATGATGTACCGCGCGCCGGCCTGTTGCAGTGCTTGGGCGCTGTCGGCCAAGCGCCCGCCGGCGGCAACGGCCTGGCCTGGGCTGAGGACGCGCCCTTGAAGGAAGTCATTGCCACCGCCAGACAGGAAGTACAGCGCGTTAGGGTCGGCGCGCCCGCCGTTGGCGGGCAAATAGCCCTGGCGACTGCGCAGTACGGTGCCACCTCCGGCGTTGCCGGGCGGGATCGCCGCATTGGAGACCGAGGTGATGGAGTCCAGGATGTTGTCGGTACGGTAGCCGCCGACCGCCCAGTTATTGCCATCGGGTAAGCCTTGGGCGGCACGCACGGGCGAGGTGGATGCATTCAGGTCGTTGGGCGCCACGCCCAGCTTGGAACCCAATAAAGTTGATGACACCAGGCCATAGTCGCCCTGGAACGTCGGCCCGGTGCGGTTGGTAAAACGCAAGGTGGCGCCGGCCGAGCCATCGGGGAATTGGCCGGCATCCGCCAGGCTGTCGCCGAACACGACCATGGTTGAGTAAGGTGAAGGTGCTGCAAACGCCTGCGCGCAGGCCAGGGACAGAAGGCAGCCGGCAAGGGGCGCAAAAAACGGTGGTCTGAGCATGCAAAATTCCATTTAGTTGTTTTTGTGTCGGAAGCGAAACACTAGCAATGTAGTGAGGGTTTTCTTCGAAGAAAACAGTTTTTTCTTACAAATACTCGGTGGTGACCCCCGGAATCGCTGCTCCATATTGCACCGCTGGCGAGGCTACGTTACTGTGCCTGAACGTATGAATGAGACCCTCCCCGTGTTGATCATCAGCAAACTCTTGATGCGAGTAGTCAAGGCACACGCCCGTTGGCGTTGGCGCGCCTGACATTTTTCTCTGCCGGCTTGGCCGGACCTGTACCGATTTGCCTTCTTCACCCTTTGTTTGACGCCCCTTGCCGGCTCACCCTGGCAACCGGAACGTGCGTCTGGCAGCGGGACACTCTCTTGGAAGGCGGTCATTCGAAATCAGTGAATTCAAGAGGTTTGAACCCACATGTTGCTGATGATTGATAACTACGATTCCTTTACCTACAACGTTGTGCAGTACCTGGGCGAGCTGGGTGCCGAGGTCAAGGTGGTGCGCAACGACGAACTGACAGTCGCCGAAATCGCCGCCCTGAACCCGGAGCGCATCGTGGTTTCGCCTGGCCCGTGTACGCCGACCGAAGCGGGCATCTCGCTGGAAGCCATTCAGTATTTCGCCGGTAAATTGCCGATCCTGGGCGTGTGCCTGGGCCACCAGTCCATCGGCCAGGCGTTTGGTGGTGACGTGGTGCGTGCGCGCCAAGTGATGCACGGCAAGACCAGCCCGGTGTTCCATAAAGACCTCGGCGTCTTCCACGGCCTCAACCTGCCAGTGACCGTCACGCGCTACCACTCGTTGGTGGTCAAGCGTGAAACCCTGCCCGAGTGCCTGGAACTGACCGCCTGGACCCAGCTGGAAGACGGCTCGGTCGACGAGATCATGGGCCTGCGCCACAAGACACTGAATATCGAAGGGGTGCAATTTCACCCCGAATCAATCCTGACCGAGCAGGGCTATGAGCTGTTCGCCAACTTTCTCAAGCAGAGCGGCGGCACGCGCTAAGGACTTTCCATGGATATCAAGACTGCCCTGAGCCGTATCGTCGGCCATCTGGACCTGAGCACCGCTGAAATGAGCGATGTGATGCGCGAGATCATGACCGGCCAATGCACCGACGCACAGATCGGCGCGTTCATGATGGCGATGCGCATGAAGAGCGAAAGCATCGACGAAATCGTTGGCGCCGTGTCAGTGATGCGTGAGCTGGCCGACAAGGTTGAGCTCAAGACCCTCGATGGTGTGGTCGATGTGGTCGGCACCGGCGGCGACGGTGCGAATATTTTCAACGTGTCGACGGCTTCCTCCTTTGTGGTGGCGGCTGCCGGTTGCACGGTGGCCAAACACGGTAACCGTGCGGTGTCGGGCAAAAGCGGCAGCGCCGACTTGCTGGAGGCGGCCGGGATTTATCTGAACCTGACGCCGGTGCAAGTGGCGCGCTGCATCGACAGCGTGGGCATTGGTTTCATGTTTGCCCAGTCCCACCATGGCGCCATGAAGCACGCTGCCGGCCCACGCAAGGACCTTGGCCTGCGCACCCTGTTTAACATGCTCGGCCCGCTTACGAATCCGGCCGGCGTTAAACATCAGGTGGTCGGTGTGTTCAGCCAGGCGCTGTGCCGGCCGTTGGCCGAAGTGTTGCAACGTCTTGGCAGCAAGCACGTGCTGGTGGTGCATTCCAAAGATGGCCTGGATGAATTCAGCCTGGCGGCACCGACCTTCGTGGCGGAGCTGAAGAATGACCAGGTCACTGAATATTGGGTCGAGCCCGAAGACCTCGGCATGAAAAGCCAAAGCTTGCATGGTTTGTCGGTGGAAAGCCCGGCGGCCTCGCTGGAGTTGATCCGTGATGCCTTGGGGCGCCGCAAGACGGAAAACGGCCAGAAAGCCGCAGAAATGATTGTTCTGAATGCTGGCGCGGCACTTTACGCGGCGGACCACGCCTATAGTCTTAAGGAAGGTGTCGCCTTGGCCCACGATGCGCTGCACACCGGTCTGGCTCGCGAAAAGCTCGAAGAGCTGGGAGCCTTTACCGCTGTGTTCAAAATGGAGAATGAAGGATGAGTGTCCCGACCGTTCTGGAAAAAATCCTCGCGCGCAAGGCTGAAGAAGTCGCCGAGCGCCGCGCCCGTGTGAGCCTGGCTGAACTTGAGGCCCAGGCGAAAATTGCCGACGCGCCGCGCGGCTTTGCCAATGCGCTGATCAAGCAGGCTAAGGAAAAGCAGCCTGCCGTCATTGCCGAGATCAAAAAAGCTTCGCCCAGCAAGGGCGTGATTCGCGAAGTTTTCATTCCTGAAGACATTGCCAAGAGCTATGAGAAGGGCGGCGCAACCTGCTTGTCGGTATTGACCGATATCGACTTCTTCCAGGGTTCCGACCTGTTCCTGCAACAAGCCCGCGCCGCGTGCAAGTTGCCGGTGATCCGCAAGGACTTCATGGTTGACCCGTACCAGATCGTCGAGGCCCGTGCCTTGGGCGCCGATTGCGTGTTGTTGATCGTCTCCGCGCTGGATGACGTGAAGATGGCCGAGCTGGCGGCCGTGGCCAAAAGCGTCGGCCTGGACGTACTGGTCGAAGTACACGACGGCGATGAGCTGGAGCGTGCGTTGAAAACCCTCGATACACCGTTGGTGGGGGTTAACAACCGTAATCTGCACACCTTTGAAGTCAGCCTGGAAAATACCCTGGACCTGTTGCCGCGTATTCCGCGCGACCGCCTGGTGATTACCGAGAGCGGCATCGTCAACCGCGCCGACGTGGAACTGATGGAAATCAGCGGTGTGTACTCGTTCCTGGTGGGCGAGACGTTCATGCGCGCCGAGAACCCAGGGGCGGAATTGCAGCGCCTGTTCTTCCCGGAGCGTGGCGTGGCGGTGAGCGGTTCCACCCTCGACTGATTTGAAACACGGTCAAAAATGTGGGAGCCAGCTCCCACATTTTGTTTTGTGTCTGTTCAGAGAAATAGGTGTTCGATGATTGAGCCGGTGTCGATGACAGTTGAAGCAGGGCTTGCCGCCGAGCAAGACTTGCTGGCGGCCATTTGCGCCGGTGAACAGGAATTCGGGCTACTGTTCTGGCAGCCAAATGACCAGGCTTTGGTGATGCCGCGCCGTTTGAGCCGCTTGCCGGCTTTTGACGCTGCCAGCCAGGTTTCGGCTGCTGCCGGTTGGCCGGTGTTGCTGCGCGAAACCGGCGGAGAGCCGGTGCCGCAGTCGGCTGCCACGGTCAATATCGCACTGGTTTACGCGCCGCCACGCAGCGAAGGTGATCAAGGGCGCATCGAAACCGGTTATCAGCGTTTGTGCCAACCGATCTGCGACTTGCTGATTGAGTTGGGTGGTGACGCTTCTGTTGGTGAAATTGAAGGTGCCTTCTGCGACGGTCGCTACAACGTCAACCTCAACGGCCGCAAGATGGTCGGCACTGCCCAGCGCTGGCGGCAAAGCGCTGGCCGCCCGGTGGGCTTGGTGCACGGCGCGTTGTTGCTGGATAACGACCGCGATGAGTTGATTGCGGCGGTCAATCGTTTCAACGAGGCTTGCGGGATCGATCAGCGGGTGCGGGCCGACAGCCATATCGCGTTGCACGAAGCTTTCCCCGCACCGGATGCGATCACCCGGTTGGACGCGTTGTACCGGCAGATGCTGGCCGGTTTCCTGCCAGGTTAACGCGTACCGAACACCACCATTGTCTTGCCTTTGACGTTTACCAGGTTGCGCTCTTCCAGGTCTTTGAGTACACGACCGACCATTTCCCGTGAACACCCCACAATACGTCCGATCTCCTGGCGCGTGACCTTGATCTGCATGCCGTCGGGGTGAGTCATGGCGTCGGGCTGTTTGCACAGCTCCAGCAAGCAGCGAGCCACGCGGCCGGTGACATCAAAGAAAGCCAGGTCGCCCACTTTGCGTGTGGTGTCGCGCAGGCGCTGGGCAATCTGTCCGCTCAAGGCGTAGAGGATGTCGGGATCGTGCTGGGCCAGTTCGCGAAACTTCGTATAGCTGATCTCGGCGACTTCGCACTCGACCTTTGCCCGCACCCAGGCACTGCGCTCCTGCTCTTTGCCGGCTTGTTCAAACAGCCCCAGCTCGCCGAAGAAATCGCCGGTATTGAGGTACGCGATGATCATCTCGCGGCCGTCTTCGTCTTCGATCAGGATGGTGACCGAACCCTTGATAATGAAGAACAGCGTCTCGGAGCGTTCGCCTGCGCAAATGATGTTGTGCTTGGCCGGGTAGCGCCGGCGCTGGCAGTGCATCAACAATTTGTCGAGGTTCTTGATCTTGGGTGTGGGAGCAAGAGCAACCATGGTTGTATCCCGAAAAGACTGCACGGTGTGGTTGGAATTATTTTTATCCAACGGTAACGGCATTGATACACGCAGTACAAAGGGTGGCAATGCGCCATTGAATTGGCGCCAGCTTAACAGACACATTCTGCCTCGATTAGGGAATTTAGCGGGCAAACGTCGTCATTGATCGTTTTCATGCCGGGCGCTGCGGTTTCAAGACCCTGTGCTAAGCTGGCGACCCTTTTTTAGCAGTGGAGTCTGGGCGATGAAGGCACGCATCCAATGGGCGGGCGAGGCCATGTTCCTCGGTGAGTCGGGCAGTGGCCATGTCGTAGTTATGGATGGCCCGCCGGACGCCGGTGGCCGTAACCTGGGAGTACGCCCGATGGAAATGCTCCTGCTCGGTGTTGGCGGTTGCAGCAATTTCGACGTGGTCAGCATCCTGAAGAAGTCCCGCCAGGCCGTCGAAAGCTGCGAAGCTTTCCTGGAAGCGGAGCGCGCCACT
The DNA here is from genome assembly GCF_965653655.1 of Pseudomonas onubensis. Taxonomy (NCBI): domain Bacteria; kingdom Pseudomonadati; phylum Pseudomonadota; class Gammaproteobacteria; order Pseudomonadales; family Pseudomonadaceae; genus Pseudomonas; species Pseudomonas onubensis. Next base: position 59,159 of record NZ_CBFHAZ010000021.1, read on the forward strand.
GAAGACCCCAAGGTGTTTACCAAGATCCACATGCACTTCGTGGTCAAAGGCCGGGCGCTGAAGGAAGCTCAGGTTAAACGTGCTATCGAGCTGTCGGCCGAGAAGTACTGCTCGGCATCGATCATGCTTGGCGCAGCCGGTGTGGCCATCACCCATGACTACGAGATTATCGAGCTGGGTTGATTGCGAGTCGGCAATAAAAAAGGGCGCCGTTGAGGGCGCCCTTTTTTGTGCGGCATTGTTTAAATTCGGTAGGTGCTTTTGGTCATGACCTTGGCCAGTACGCTCATGCCAAACCGCACGGGTGCCGGGAAGCGGAAGCCGCCTGCATCCAGTGCGCTTTCTGCGTGGTGTTCTTCATCAATGCGCATCTGTTCAAGAATCGCCCGCGACTTTTCGTCTTCGGCCGGCAGTTGTTCCAGGTGTTCATCCAGGTGTTTGCACACTTGATGCTCGGTTGCGGCAACAAAACCGAGGCTGACCTTGTCGCTGATCAGGCCAGCGGCGGCGCCGATACCGAAAGACAAGCCGTAAAACAGTGGGTTGAGCACGCTGGGATGGCTACCGAGCTGGCGAATGCGCTGCTCGCACCAGGCCAGGTGGTCGATTTCTTCTTCGGCCGCATGTTCCATCGCTGCGCGTACTTGCGGCAGCTTGGCGGTCAGCGCCTGGCCTTGGTACAGCGCCTGGGCACAGACTTCACCGGTGTGGTTGATGCGCATCAGGCCGGCGACGTGGCGGGTGTCGGTCTCGCTCATCTGCGCATCGGGCTGCACGATGGCGGGCGAAGGCCGGTACGGCTGGCCGCTGAAGGGCAGCAGTGTGCGCATGGCCATGTCGGCTTGCAGCAACAGACGGTCAATCGGCGAGTAGTGACGTTGGGTAGTCATGCTGACCTCCGGGAAGAATCTCGGCGGCCAGTTTACCGCAAGAGAGGGCGATGCGTTTGCGCTGTGTCAATTTGCCCCTGTGGCGAGGGAGCTTGCTCCCGCCCGACGGCGTAGCCGTCGCAAACTCTGCGCAACAATCAGCCTGGCGGCCAGTTCATCTGGCGCTGACCCAGCACGTGCATATGGATGTGATAAACAGTCTGCCCACCATCCTCGTTGCAGTTCATCACCACGCGAAAGCCCTTCTCGCAGCCTTGCTCTACCGCCAGCCGTTGAGCGGTGAACAGAATATGGCCAGCGAGGGCTTTGTCTTCTTCGGTGAGGTCGTTGAGGGTGCGGATCGGCTTTTTCGGAATGACCAGAAAATGCACGGGTGCCATTGGGGCAATATCATGGAAGGCGAGGACTTGGTCATCTTCATAGATGATCTTCGCAGGTATTTCTCTGTTGATGATCTTGGTGAACAGAGTATCCACAGCTGTTTCTCCATTATGAAAGTGCAGAACGAGTGTACCGAGGCCGTCAGCGCGGGCAATAGGCCTTGTTGATGGCTCCGGCAATCTTGCGGGTCAGCCAGCGCGGGCTCAAGCGCGGGCTAAAGGCCAGCCAGCGGTTGCGTCGCCCGGGAATAATGATGGCTTTGTTCTTTTCCAGCGCGCGCACGGTGTAGAGCGCCACTTCTTCCGGGCTCATCAGTTGGGCGCTGCGGTCGAGCTTGGCGGTGTCCATTTGCGCGGTGCCGAAAAACGCCGTGCGCGTGGGGCCGGGGCACAGCACCGAGACCTTGATACCGCAGGTCTTCAACTCTTCGCGCAGGCCTTCGGAGAAGTGCAGCACATACGCCTTGCTGGCGTAATAGCTGCTCATCCAGGGGCCGGGCTGGAAGGCTGCGACCGAGGCTACGTTAAGAATCTTCCCGCCGCCATGCAGCGCCATGGCGTTGCCGAGGGCGTGGCACATGCGGGTGAGGGCCAGGATGTTGACTTCGATCAGGTCTTGCTCGGTCATCCAGTCCTGGGCGAGGAACGGCCCGCTGGTGCCCATGCCGGCGCAGTTGATCAGCAAGTCGATCTGCCGCTCGCCTTCTTCAAGTTCCAGCAGGAACCCGGACAAACGCAGTGGCTCGCCCAGGTCGCAGGCACGAAACAGCACCTCGACGCCGAAGCGCTGAGTCAATTCAATTGCAATGCTTTCCAACTGATCACGCTGGCGGGCCACCAGAATCAAGCTGCGGCCGCGACGGGCCAGTGCTTCGGCCAAAGCCAGGCCGATGCCGCTGGAGGCGCCGGTGATCAGAGCGTAACGGGTCATGCCTTTCTCCATCGCAACGCCGCCGAGCCTGTGACAGAGGCATCACAGGCGGCGGGGCGTTTCTTCACTGTTCTGGAGAGTCTACAGGTTCGGCTGCGTCCTCAGCACTTTGCACGCCGTCTTCTTCATCTACGGTGACGCTTTGATCGGTGGCGTCATCGGCAGTAATGGAGCTGCTTTCGTAGCTGCTGTCCATATTGGCTTCGAGTTGATTCAGGTAGCCGTTCATGCCCAGCGTCACCACGATGGCGAGCATCACCGGAATAAACGCCAGCCATAGGGTCGCCAGCACCTTGACTGCCGTGGAGTTGCGCGGCGGCGGCGGGCCATATTGGTTGGCGCCTGCGTTGCCCGGCAGTACCAGCAGCAGGATCGGGAAGACGCTGTTGACCAATGGCACAAGGTTGAGAAAGTACAGCCAGCCGGACCAGCCCAGGTCATGCAGGCGTTGCACACCGATTTGCACACTCACCCACACCAGTGCAACAAACAATGCCAAGCCCAGTAGTACCCCGAGGATGGTGCCGGCAGTCGGCGAGGCGGTTGCCACGGCGAAGCTCGCGGTACTGATGATGCCACCGGCCACCAACAGCGCGAGGGTCAATACCAGCGTCCAGGCCAGATAACGCAAGCGGCCGATGCGCCCGTGGATGGTGAACACTTTAAGGGTTGAGTATTGCTCGGTGTACTCACCCACGGCAGCACGCGGTGGTGCATAGGGCGAAGCCGCAGGGCGCGATAAGTCAGCGGTGCTGGCGTCGGTCTCGTGGGTTTCGGCCAGGTTGAAGGTTACCGGCTGCTCGGGTTCGATACGGGCATCGACGCCAGCGTTTTTCAGCGCAGTGAGGTAGGTTTCGGCATCCGCGCGGGAAAGGTCACGCTTGAGGGCGACCGGGCGGCCGGTAAAAAGCTTTTCGATGGCTGCCACATCGCTTTTGAATAGCTCGGCGAGGTTCAGCTTGGCGGTGGTGCTTTCGACACCCGGAAGCAGGGCTCCGTCAAACACAATCTTGAAACGGCTGTCGCTCATGCGGGCATCCTTGTCACTTGTTCAGGGAAGGGTTTGCAGGCCTGCGCCAATGGGCAGGCCCGATATTCAGTTCAACGGGGCCAGCGCAGTTGCGCGGCCTGCTCGCGTGCCTTGCGGTATTCGGCATCCAGGCGGGCAATCAGTTCATCGACGCTGGGCAAATCATCAATCTGGCCAACACCTTGGCCGGCTGACCATACGGTTTTCCAGGCCTTGGCCTCATCGCTCAACGGCTTGAGCTTGGAACCGAAGTTGACTTCGCCTTTGCCCTGCAGGGCGGCGAGGTCGAAACCGGCGCTTTCCAGGCTCTGGCGCATGAAGCTTGCGGGTACGCCGGACACCGCAGGAGTGTGCACGATGTCGGCGGCGCGCGATGTGAGCAGCATCTCTTTATAGGCGTCCGGGGCGTGGCTTTCGGTGGTGCCGATAAAGCGCGTGCCGAAATACGCCAGGTCTGCGCCCAGCAGTTGCGCGGCGAGTATCTCATGCCCATGGTTGAGGCAGCCGGCCAGCAGCAGGGTTTTATCAAAGAACTGGCGAATTTCGGCGATCAACGCGAACGGGCTCCAGGTGCCGGCGTGGCCGCCGGCGCCCGCTGCCACGGCGATCAGGCCATCAACACCGGCTTCTGCGGCTTTCTCGGCATGCCGGCGGGTGGTGACGTCGTGAAAAACCAGGCCACCGTAGCTGTGAACCGCATCCACCAGCTCCTTGACCGCGCCCAGGCTGGTGATGACGATCGGCACCTTGTGCTCGACGCAGATCGCCAAGTCTGCCTCAAGCCTTGGGTTGCTGTTATGCACGATCAGGTTAACGGCATAGGGCGCGGGGTTGTCCAACTGTGCCAGGCCCGCTTCGATTTCCTCCAGCCAGGCCTTGAAACCGCTGCTTTCGCGCTGGTTGAGTGCCGGGAAACTCCCGACCACGCCATTGCGACAGCACGCCAGGACCAGTTGCGGGTTGGAAATCAGGAACATCGGCGCAGCCACCACGGGCAGGCGCAGACTTTGTTCGAGCGAAGCGGGCAGTGACATTGGAGGTTCCCCGAGTAATTGAAATTAGAACGGTTTGACCACGACCAAAATTACGATAGCCAGCAATATCAGAACCGGCACTTCATTGAACCAGCGATAAAAGACATGGCTGCGGGTGTTTTCGCCACGGGCGAAGCGTTTTACCTGGGCGCCGCACATATGGTGGTAGCCGATCAGCAGTACTACCAAGGTAAGTTTGGCGTGGATCCAGGCACCGGATTGAAAGATGGCCGGGTTGAGGTAGATCAGCCAGCCGCCGAATATCAGGGTGGCGATCATCGCTGGCCCCATAATGCCGCGATACAGTTTGCGCTCCATGAGGCTGAAGCGTTCTTTGCTGACGGTGTCCTCACTTTGTGCGTGGTAGACGAACAGGCGTGGCAGGTAAAACAGCCCGGCAAACCAGCAGACGATACTGACGATATGGAAGGCTTTGATCCATAGATAGAGCATTTCTAGTTATTCCCAGGTTCACGGTAACTGAAGATAGTAGTGGCTCATGTGCCTGTACGTCACGTTGACGGTTGTCGCAGGACGATGCGGCCCCTATTATCGACGGCTTTCCAGTGGGTTCGTTGAGGGCAGGTTTATGGTCAAGGTCGGTATCGTCGGCGGCACGGGTTACACCGGTGTCGAATTGCTGCGTCTGTTGGCTCAGCATCCGCAAGCTGAGGTGGTGGTCATCACTTCCCGATCCGAGGCCGGGCTGGCCGTGGCCGATATGTACCCGAACCTGCGAGGCCACTATGACGGCCTGGCGTTCAGCGTGCCGGACATCAAGACCCTGGGCGCATGCGATGTGGTGTTCTTCGCCACGCCTCACGGGGTGGCGCATGCACTGGCCGGCGAACTGCTGGCGGCGGGTACCAAGGTTATCGATCTGTCGGCCGACTTCCGTTTGCAGGACGCCGATGAGTGGGCCAAGTGGTACGGCCAGCCACACGGCGCGCCTGAGTTACTGGAAGAGGCGGTGTACGGTCTGCCGGAAGTCAATCGTGAGCAAATCAAGCAAGCGCGCCTGATTGCCGTGCCGGGTTGCTATCCGACCGCGACGCAGCTGGGTTTTCTGCCATTGCTGGAAGCCGGCCTGGCCGATACTTCGCGTTTGATCGCCGACTGCAAGTCAGGTGTGAGCGGCGCCGGCCGTGGTGCAGCTGTAGGTTCGCTGTACTCCGAAACGTCGGAAAGCATGAAGGCCTACGCGGTCAAAGGGCATCGTCACCTGCCGGAGATTCGCCAAGGGTTGCGTCGTGCCGCCGGTAAAGACGTAGGCCTGACCTTCGTACCGCACCTGACGCCGATGATTCGTGGCATTCACTCCACGCTCTATGCAACCGTTGTTGATCGTTCGGTAGACCTGCAGGCGTTGTTTGAAAAGCGTTATGCCAATGAACCGTTCGTCGACGTGATGCCGGCTGGCAGCCACCCGGAAACCCGTAGCGTGCGCGGTGCCAACGTATGCCGCATTGCGGTGCACCGCCCACAGGATGGCGATCTGGTGGTGGTGTTGTCGGTGATCGATAACCTGGTCAAGGGCGCGTCGGGCCAGGCGGTGCAGAACCTGAATATCCTGTTTGGTCTGGATGAGAAGCTGGGCCTGTCCCACGCGGGCATGCTGCCTTAAAAGCAGCTGCTAGCTTCAAGTTGTCAGTGGCAAGCTTGAAACTTAAGGCTTGAAGCTTGCCACTGCTCCCATAATAGTTGACCGCTTTTCTAGGAGAAGCGGATAATGCCCGCCATTACGCATATGGCGGCGCTACGCCGGGAGATTATCAGCATGAGCGTTGAATCCTTCACCCCCACGGCTTTGCAATTCACCCACGGTGCTGCGCACAAGGTGAAGAGCCTGGTCGATGAAGAGGGTAATGATCGCTTGAAGCTGCGCGTATTCGTTACGGGCGGCGGTTGTTCAGGGTTTCAGTACGGTTTTACCTTCGATGAAGATGTGGCCGACGATGACACCATCGTCGAGCGCGAGGGCGTCAGCCTGGTCGTGGACCCGATGAGCTTCCAATACCTGGCAGGTGCCGAGGTGGATTACCAGGAAGGTCTGGAAGGCTCGCGTTTCGTGATCAAGAATCCGAATGCCACCACGACCTGTGGTTGCGGGTCTTCGTTCTCGATCTGATCAGCAGTCTGATCTTCAGCAAATAAAAAACGCCGCTTGGCTTTGATAGGCCAAGCGGCGTTTTGCTGTCTGCAGGTTCAGGCCGGGTAGATTGCGCCTAATACCCGAAGCCCGCGTGCGCCAGTGACACTTGGGCGGTTGGCGGCAATGCCCTCCAGGCAGCAATGGGCCAGCCAGGCGAAGGCCATGGCTTCAACCCAGTCGGGGTCCACGCCGTAAGTGGCGGTGCTGCTGACCTGAGTGGACGGCAACAGCGCCGCAAGGCGGTTCATCAGCGTGGTGTTATGCGCGCCGCCACCACAGACCAGCAGGGTTTCGGTGTCAGTTTGTGCCGCATGCAGGGACTCGACGATGGTCAGTGCGGTCAGTTCAAGCAGGGTTGCTTGCACATCCTCTGGCTGGAACGCTGGCAATCTGCCGAGGTGGTGTTGCAGCCATCCCAGGTTGAAGACTTCACGCCCGGTGCTTTTCGGGCCTTTGGTCAGGAAGAATGGGTCACTGAGCAGAGCGTTGAGTAGTGCAGGCTCGACCTGGCCGCCGGCCGCCCATTGGCCATCGCGATCAAAGTGCTCGCCACGCTGATTGTGGATCCACGCATCCAGCAGCACGTTGCCCGGGCCGCAATCGAAGCCGGCTACGGGCTTGTCGGTCTCGATCAGGCTGAGGTTGCTGAAGCCGCCGACATTCAATACGGCGCGGTTGCCGGTACGCTCCCCGAATAAGGCTTCGTGAAAGGCAGGCACCAAGGGCGCGCCTTGACCGCATGCGGCCACATCGCGGCTGCGGAAATCACTGACGACGGTAATGCCCGTCAGCTCGGTGAGCAGGGCAGGGTTGCCGATTTGTACGGTAAAGCCTCGAGCAGGTTCATGGCGGATCGTCTGGCCGTGGCTGCCGATCGCGCGTATGTCCTGAGGCTTGAGGTTCTGTTGTTCCAGTAAGGCATGGATGCCTTTGGCCGCCAGTGTCACCCAGTGTTGCTGGGCGATAGCTGAACGGGCGATCTCATCCGGGCCGCTGGCGCAGAGGCTCAGCAGCTGGGTACGCAGATCGTCCGGCATGGGGATGTAGTGCGTGGCGATCAAGTTGATTGCCGGGTTCTGTTCGATCAGGGCGATGTCCAAGCCATCGAGGCTGGTCCCGGACATCACACCTATATAGAGCGGCATACCTTAGCGCTTCGCCGAGGCCAGCAGGGTGGAGCGCTCCTGGTCCATGCGTGCCATCAATGGCTGGCTCTGTTGCAGGAAGCGTGCGCGTTCGGCTTTGGCGATCGGGTCGGCCATTGGCAGCTTTTGGCCCAGTGGGTCGACGTGGACGCCGTTCACCTGGAACTCATAGTGCAAATGCGGGCCGGTGGACAGGCCGGTGGTACCGATATAGCCGATGACCTGGCCCTGTTTCACGTTGCTGCCGGTCGACACGCCTTTGGCGAACCCTTGCATGTGGCCATAAAGGGTGCGGTAGGTATTGCCGTGCTGGATGATCACGGTATTGCCGTAGCCACCGCGACGTCCGGCCAGCAGCACCTTGCCGTCACCGGCAGCTTTGATGGGCGTGCCGCGGGGGGCGGCATAGTCAACGCCTTTGTGGGCGCGGATCTTGTTGAGGATCGGGTGCTTGCGGCCCATGGAGAAGCGCGAACTGATGCGGGCAAAGTCCACCGGCGTACGGATGAAGGCTTTGCGCATGCTGTTGCCATCGGCGGTGTAGTAGCTGGAGTTGCCTTGTTTGTTGGTGTAACGCACTGCGGTATAGGTCTTGCCACGGTTGGTAAACCGCGCAGAGAGAATCGCGCCGGTGCCGACGACTTTGCCGTTGGCGACTTTCTGCTCGTAGATCACGTCAAATTCGTCACCCTGACGGATGTCCTGGGCGAAGTCGATGTCGTAGCCAAACACGCTGGCCATGTCCATGGTCATGCTGTGGGACAAGCCGGCGCGGGCGGCCGACTGTGACAGCGAGCTGTTGATGACGCCATGCACGTAGGCGGAGCGCGTTACCGGTTTGGTGGTGATGCGGTTGAACGCAAAGCCTTTGGCGCCTTTGGTCAGGGCAATGCTTTCGAGGTCGCTGACAGTGCTGTGCAGGCTTTTCAACTGGCCGTCGGCAGCCAATTCGAACTCAAGCTTCTGGCCGTGTTTGAGCTGGGTGAATTGCTTGGCTTGTTTATCGCTGGCCAACACCTCATTAACCGTAGAGGCAGGTAGACCGACTTTTTCAAACAGTGTTGAAAGGGTGTCGCCTTTGGCGACGGTCACTTCGCGGTGCAGCGGATTTTTTGGAGTGGCTGGCGCAGGCGACTCTTGAGTGGCCGCCTGGGTGTCTTCCGGGCTGCTTTCTATCTGTGCAAATGGAGATTCTGCCGGTGCGTTTGTGGCTTGTTGCGCGTCGGAAGCGTCTTGATCTTGTGTCAGTTGTTCAACAGGACTTTCCAGGTCAAGGCTCAGGGATGTTCGTTTGGCTTCTACGTCACTGGAAGGGAATACCAGGAGTGCCAGGCTGAGAAGGGCGGCGATACCACTTGCGGCGAGCAGGTGGGTCTTCGGGTAAAGCGGCGGCGCTTTAGACGGTTCTGTGGTCATAAGTAATTTTGACTTTGAAGATGAAATGGAAAAGATGAATGACATGATGAAGATGAAATAACTGTATAAAATATAACCAAATCATCTGTGGCGCAAGCTCGCGAACGCTGGGCTTGCTGAACGGTGTCCGTGCGCGGGACAAAACTTGTAATTAGTCCCTGATCTTGTATGGTTGGTTCCCTTTTGAATCTGAGCCTTGCGGGTCTGTTATGAAGTCGGTTGAAGAGCAGCTAGCGCTGATAAAACGTGGTGCGGAAGAACTGTTGGTCGAGGCCGAGCTGATCGAAAAGCTCAAGCGTGGCCAACCCCTGCGTATTAAGGCTGGCTTCGATCCGACCGCGCCGGATCTGCACCTGGGTCATACCGTGCTTATTAATAAGCTGCGCCAGTTCCAGGAGCTGGGGCATCAAGTCATCTTCCTTATAGGTGACTTCACCGGGATGATCGGTGATCCGAGCGGCAAAAGCGCAACGCGTCCGCCGCTGACCCGTGAGCAGGTTCTCGATAATGCCGAGACCTACAAGACTCAAGTGTTCAAGATTCTTGATCCGGCCAAGACCGAGGTGGCGTTCAACTCCACCTGGATGGATCAGATGGGGCCGGCCGACTTCATTCGCCTGACTTCCCAATACACCGTGGCACGCATGCTTGAGCGTGATGACTTCGATAAGCGTTATTCCACCAATCAGCCGATCGCGATTCACGAGTTCCTCTACCCGCTGGTGCAGGGCTATGACTCGGTGGCATTGCGCGCGGACGTTGAGCTGGGCGGCACTGACCAGAAGTTCAACCTGCTGATGGGGCGCGAGCTGCAGCGTGCGTATGGGCAGGAGGCTCAGTGCATTCTGACCATGCCGTTGCTGGAAGGCTTGGATGGCGTCAAGAAGATGTCCAAGTCCCTGGGTAATTATGTGGGCATCCAGGAAGCGCCGGGTGTGATGTACGGCAAGCTTGTGTCGATTCCTGATGCGCTGATGTGGCGTTATTTCGAGCTGTTGAGCTTCCGCTCGATGGATGAGATCAATGCGTTGCGCGCTGAAGTCGAGGCGGGTGCGAACCCTCGTGACGTGAAGATCAAGTTGGCGGAAGAGATCGTCGCGCGCTTCCATGGTGAAGAGGCTGCGGCCAGTGCTCACCGCGCGGCTGGTAACCGCATGAAGGATGGCGAGCTGCCGGATGATCTGCCAGAGATCGAATTGACTGCGTCTGAAGCGATGCCGATTGCCGCTGTACTTAATAAGGCGGGCCTGGTTAAGAACTCCGCGGTTGCGCGCGACCTGCTGGGTTCCGGTGGCGTGCGTATAGATGGTGAGGTTGTTGATCGCACCTTTATCTACGAGCTGGGCGCTACCCACGTGTGTCAGGCTGGGAAGAAGGCATTTGCGCGTATTACGCTCAAAGCCGAATAAAACTGAAATGAGGTGTTGACGGCGTTTTATATCTGTCTATAATTCGCCCCACTTCCGGCGCAGTCGAAACGGAAAACTCCTTGGTAAACAATGAGTTATGAAGTTTTCGGCAGCAGGTTGCTTCAGTTCATCGAAGCCAAAAGGGAGTTGAAAAAGAGGTGTTGACAGCGGCGTGTAACGCTGTAGAATTCGCCTCCCGCTGACGAGAGATCGTAAGCGCAAGTGGTTGAAGTTGTTGAAGAATTCTTCGAAAACTTCTGAAAATAATCACTTGACAGCAAATGAGGCTGCTGTAGAATGCGCGCCTCGGTTGAGACGAAAGATCTTAACCAACCGCTCTTTAACAACTGAATCAAGCAATTCGTGTGGGTGCTTGTGGAGTCAGACTGATAGTCAACAAGATTATCAGCATCACAAGTTACTCCGCGAGAAATCAAAGATGTAGCCAACGATTGCTGAGCCAAGTTTAGGGTTTCTTAAAAACCCAAAGATGTTTGAACTGAAGAGTTTGATCATGGCTCAGATTGAACGCTGGCGGCAGGCCTAACACATGCAAGTCGAGCGGTAGAGAGGAGCTTGCTCCTCTTGAGAGCGGCGGACGGGTGAGTAATGCCTAGGAATCTGCCTGGTAGTGGGGGATAACGTTCGGAAACGGACGCTAATACCGCATACGTCCTACGGGAGAAAGCAGGGGACCTTCGGGCCTTGC